>SYLX01000018.1 GCA_005808505.1 Bdellovibrionales bacterium
TACGCATCTTCGATGCTCCAGCGAAGCTCGCTCTCAGCACCGCAATCAAAACATGCCGCCGGCATGTTTTGCTGCGTTCGCTTAAGGGCCTCTCACCCGCTCGCGCTTTCAGCGCGACGCTTGCACTCCAGTGCGTGCACCACGCCATGGTCAAAAAAAAAGCCACCCGGTGGGTGGCTTCTTTTTTTGAAAAATGGCGGGGTGGACGGGACTCGAACCCGCGGCCTCCGCCGTGACAGGGCGGCGTTATAACCAACTTAACTACCACCCCGCTAGGCGACAGTTACATGTTCGCGAGAAATGTTTTTATATGGAAACTCCTCCGCCGATTCAACAACTATTTCGTCGAGATACGCAAATTTTTGTGCCCAAAAAAAGGGCTGGTAGCGGAGCCCTCGTCAGCGATACTAATGAGTACATAAAACAAGGAGTTAACATGCTTCGTTCGCTCGTGCTTTCGGCTGTGTTTGCATTGGTTGCTACTCCCCTCATCGCTTTTGCTAATCCGCAAAACGTTGAAGTGAAGATCGATGGAATGACTTGCGCGTCTTGCGCGAAGAAGGTGACCGAGAATCTGCAGAAGGTTCCGAACCTCGACAAGGCTTCCGTAAAGATCGATCTCGCGGCTAACACTGCGAAGGTGAAAGTCGCGAATGCCGACGCACAAACAATCGCGGCGATCCAAGATGCCGTGACGAAGGCAGGCTACAAAGTTACGGGCGCTCCCGTAGTGACGGAAGAGAAGAAGACTAACTAAGTCTCACTTCCTCCCGATTATACTTAGGCGTTAGCCTACGGCTGGCGCCTTCGTAAAGTTCACGAAAAGAAATACGTCCAGATTCCGGACACTTACGTTTTGCACCCATACAGATTCAGTTGCGAATCTAAGCTGTGTAAGTTATATGTAAGTCATGGACGTGAAACGTAAGCTCGAAATTCTCGCCGACGCTGCTAAGTACGATGCTTCCTGCGCAAGCTCTGGCTCACGCCGCAAACGTGACGCTCAAGGGATGGGCAACACCGAAGGCATGGGCATCTGCCATAGCTACACTCCTGACGGTCGCTGCGTTTCGCTCCTCAAGATTCTCTTCACCAACTTCTGCATTTACGACTGCCGGTTCTGCATCAACCGACTTTCGAGCGACACTCCCCGCGCAAAGTTCAGCGTGGAGGAAGTCGTGTGGCTCACGATGGAGTTCTACCGTCGGAACTACATCGAAGGCCTTTTCTTAAGCTCCGGAATCATCCAGAGCGTCGATTACACAATGGAACAAATCACCGAGGTCGCGCGTCGCCTTCGCGAAGAGCACCGCTTTGGGGGTTACATCCATTTGAAGGTCGTTCCCGGTGCTAGTGACGAAATGATCGAACGCGCAGGGCTTTATGCAGATCGCGTGAGTGCGAACATTGAGATGCCGACGCAATCGGATCTTGATCGGGTGGCGACGGCAAAGAAGATCACGACAGTTCTCGATTCGATGACCGACATCCGTGAAAAGCTCGACGAGAGCAAGGAGAGTCGGAAGTCGCTCGAGAAAGCAGCTCCATCAACCCCGCCCGCGGCGAAAACCATTTCGCCGTGGGTGGCGGCGCAGTCTGCCGGCAAAAAAGCGAAGATCTTCGCACCTGCTGGTCAAACCACGCAGATGATCGTGGGCGCGACTCCTACGCCTGACGCCGTTCTCTTGAACCGCTCGCAAAACCTCTACAAAGGTTACGGACTCCGCCGCGTTTATTACTCGGCTTACTCCCCGATTCCGAATGCTGATGCGTCAATGCCCGTGGAGCGACCCGCGCTCGTTCGCGAGAATCGCTTGTACCAAGCCGATTGGCTCATGCGTTTTTACGGGTTTCGTGCGGAAGAACTCACCGATGATTGCACATCGAATCTTTCGCTCGAGTTTGATCCGAAGACTTCGTGGGCGATTCGCAATCGCGCGTTCTTCCCTGTCGATGTGAACAAAGCTTCGCGCGAGGCTTTGCTGCGAATTCCTGGCATCGGCGTGCGAAACGTTGAGCGCATCTTGCAAGTGCGCCGCTTCCGCAAGCTCACTTTGAACGACCTTCGTAAGCTGCGCGTTTCGATTCCGAAGGCGCGGTTTTTCATCACCACGGCCGATCACAATCCGGATGCCTACCGGATTGACCGCGAGAATTTGACGTCAGTTCTAAAACCGCGTGAGCGCCAGCTCTCGCTTTTTGAAGATCGCGTGCTCGCTAAAACGGGCGAGCTTTGAGAAAGGGTCACGGAGCATGAGAGTATTTGAAATCCGCGATGGCTTTGACGAATTCCGTTCCGTAGCGAAGACATGCATTGAGCAAGGCTTTGCGCCTGAGCACGTGCGCTTTGTAGAACCCGGTGGCGAAGGTGATCTTTTCTCCCAGCTGACGATCCCAAGTGACGTCACGAACTGGGTGCGTGATCCCTCGTACACTTACGATGCGGGTGGTTTGCTCGAGAAAGCGAACGCAAAATTCTTTGTTCCTGCGAAGTTCATGGATATCGCGCGCGACGTGGCTCACCATAAATCTCCCGACAAGTGGACGCTGATCTATCGCCTGCTTTGGAGGATCACGCACGAAACGCGTCATCTTCTCGAGATTGCAACGGATGATGACGTCATCGCCGCTCATCATATGCAAAAAGCCGTGAGCCGCGAGATTCACAAAGTGCACGCGTTCGTTCGCTTCCAGAAAACGGAAGATCCCGAAGGACGTGAGCGTTATGTTGCGTGGATCAAGACTGAGCATCCGGTGCTCCCGCTCGCGGTGCCGCTCTTCGTGCGTCGATTTGGCGATAAGCCGTGGTCGATTCTTTCGCCGCAAATCTCAGCGCACTGGGATACGCATACGCTTTGCTACGGCGATGGCGTCGAACATCAGCCTCAGCGCGAAGAGTCGCTTGATGATCTGTGGAAGAGCTACTATCGCTCGATCTTTAATCCGGCTCGCTTGAAGGTAAAAGCAATGAAGTCCGAGATGCCGATGAGGTATTGGGGAGCTCTGCCCGAAACAGATCTAATCGAAGATCTTATTCGCGAAGTTCCTGAGCGGCTCACGCGCATGGCCGAGCGCCAGAACAAAGAGGCGGTGCCGCCGAAAACTCGCAGCATCGAGGAGTTAAAAGCCGCAGCTGGTGGTTGTCGTGCGTGCCCGTTGGGTGACCACGCAACACAAACTGTATTCGGTGAAGGCCCCCTAAACGCGAGCCTCATGATCATTGGTGAGCAACCTGGTGACGAAGAAGATCTTGCGGGGAAACCTTTTGTCGGTCCTGCAGGCAAAGTTTTCGATCGCGCGATGAAGACGGCCGGAGTTTCGCGCGCGGGAGTTTATCTGACAAACGCGGTTAAGCACTTTAAGTGGAAGCCAGGGCCCCCCGCAAAACCTCGTTTGCACCAAAAGCCTTCGGGCTCCGAGATGCACGCGTGTCGACCGTGGCTTGAACGAGAGATTGACCTTGTTCGGCCAACAGTCATCGTGTGCATGGGACAAACGGCGGCGACTTCACTCCTGGGACGGATGGTGAAGATCACAGATGAGATTGGCAAGGTCCATCGTGATACCCCTTGGGCGTCACACGTGTTGATCACCTACCATCCTTCGGCCATCCTTCGTGCGCCCTCGCCTGAGGAAGGTGCACGCATGCAGGCGGAGCTGGAACGTACGCTTGTTTTGGCCGGTCATTTGGCATCGTTTGAGTCTCGTCTGTCGGCTTCTGTCTGACAGAGATCATGACGGAGTAAAAACAAAAAGATAACCGTATCCGCTCTGGAGCTTCCAGGGCGGATCAGCTATGGTGCGCCCACAGTCAACCTTTGGTGGTGGAGTTTCGCCATGCGCGCTGCCCTTGTCATGATCGCAAGCTTTTTCGCGTTTTCACCGAATGGTCACTCCCTAATGCAACCTACGGAGCGACTCACTCAATTGAAGTGCGAAGCCGAAGACATGATCGGCTCGTGGAAACTGATCTTCGATCCCAAAACCGAAACGGTTCGTACGGTAACGAATTTCATCTTCATCACTAATTACGAGCTCATCGAATTCGATTCGGGAGCAAAGACCGATCAAGCAACCATCGTTTTAAAAGAAGTTCCGTCAGGCGCAACTTTCGCGATCGGACTCAACCAACGCGCTTATTCGGGCGACGACGATGTTCCCGGCGAGTTCGTTCTCCTCGAAGCTCCGGCCGGTGCGACGCCCGCCAATGCTTCGATCGCGAAGATCGAGTGCAACCTCAAGTTTGAGCCTGCACTCTGAGCTCACTTCACTCTCGCTAAAACTTTAAGTTCCACCGCAATCGGAGTTGGCAGGGCGCCGACTTCAACGGTCGTGCGGCAAGGTCCGATCGGAATGCCAGCCTCATCTTTTCGCGCGCCGAAGTATTCACCGTAAACGCGATTGAACGTTGAGAAATCGCGCTTCATATCCGTCAAATAGGCTTGAACGTCGATCACATCATCGAGCGTTGCTCCGGCGTCTTCAAGGATCACGCGAATGTTCTCGATCACGCTGCGGGTTTGCACCTCAACGTCGTAAGCCGTGACTGCGCCCTTATCGTTCAACGTCACGCCAGGGATTTCTTTGGTGCCCGGCTTGCGGGGGCCGCAGCCCGAGACAAACAGGAACTCACCTTCGCGTCTTGCGTGCGGGTAAGGGCCTACGGGTGGTGGAGCTTTCACACTCGCGATGCGTTCACCGTCGGAAGCACGAGCCGACTGAACCTTGCGAGAGGAAGCACGAGGACCAACACTCGTGGATTTCGGTGCGGTCGAAGATCGCGTCGTCGAAACGGACAACCGCTCAACGAGATCGGCTTCGTCGTTGACCCAATCCGGAATCGATTGGATTGCCTTCTGCGGATAGAGGCCTACGAGTGCGGCACCCGTGCCCCAGATCGGTTGGTAATCGAAGACGCGGCCTTCAAATGCATTCGTTTTTCCCGTTAGTCCATTCAACCACCAGACGCCTTTGAATCCCATATCGGCGTTGGCTTGGCGTGAGTACTCGCGCGCAATTTCCGAGACGTCTTCAAGGCGGCCTTCCGAGAAAAGATCCAGAACTTTTCGGTTCCACTCGTCATCTTTCAGAGATGAGAGTTTATCTTTCGCGGGATCAATGTCGGTTGTTTCAAAACGCGATGACAAGCCAGAAACGACGACGACGACTGTGCGTTTTCCGTGCTTTTCAATCGCACGCATGGCGGCTTGGCCGATGGAGAGTGTTTCTTGTTTCTCCGCGTACATATTGCAAGACGCCATCGCAGCCGGCAGGCGATTCATTGGATTCAATAGCTTTTGCGCAACGATCGAACCCGCGTCGATCGGGAATCCGCGGTAGTTCACTTCGCGAACGTAGTGACCGAGCTCTTTGACTTCCGCCATGTAGGCGCGCGCGAAGTCCGCATCCATTTTGAAATCGTAGTGAATGGAGCCGTATTCATGCCAGTTGTGATCAACGAGCGTCCACTGCGGGTTCGGGTCTGCTTGGAACAAGTAACCAAGAACCGAGAGCCACTGGGTCGAGAAGTACAAAACCATCTCGGCGTCTGATGCTTCGATTTCGCGGCGAACGACATCGAACGAATCGCGAAGTGACTTCCATCCTGGGGATTTCTCAGGAGCAAGCAACACATGCGGAAGACCCGGCACCACGTAACACGCCGTGATCAAGGAGTTTTCGGGAGTCGTGAGTTTGCGAATGGAGGTCATCGTGCAGCTCCCTTCAAGTTGTGATTGGTTTCGTGATCCCACTCGACAACAGCGTTGCCTGTTCCGATTACCGTTCCGTAGCCGTGTACTTCGGCAGGATACGAAGGCATGCCAAGGGCCGAGAGCATCCACGTGAGCGCACCTGCTTTAACTTCGGCTGAAGCCATGTCCATGAACTCAGGGAGGATGTCGATAAGCTCTTGGGAGCGTCCCTCGCGCATCATCTTGATCACTTCCATATCCCAAAGATACTGGCCGTGGTGATAGATGTGCTCAAAGCTCATGTCTTCCGGAATCTCGGGTTCAGTCGTGAAGTGACGGTGCGAGAGTGAGTTCGATGCCAAGAGCACCGCTCGTTTTCCTGAGCGCTCAACCGCACGGCGTGTGGCTTCGCCAAGTTTTTTCATTTCTTCTTGGCCGACTTCGTTTGAGAAGTAGTAGGGCGAGTTGTTCGACGAAATGCTGACCATCGGAACGTCGAATGCAGGGTTACTCAAATACATGGAAGTGATCGCGCCGTAGTCGATACGGAAGTCAGGGTTCTTCATGACTTTGGTGAGAAGGCCTGCTTTTTTTCCTTCTTCCGCGATGAGGAGCGAGAGATCAACATCGACTTTCACGTCGTATTGGAAGCGGAAAAGATGCGGGAAGATCGGATCCACCGACAAACCTTTAAAGTGCGGGAGCCCAAGTACGTGATGGCCCACGTACGTCATCCAGTGAGGCGAATGCACGATGAAAACATCGGGTTTCTTCGGCAGAATGCTGTTACGTAAACGCTCGTAGCCCCAGCGTAGGTTATCCCAGCCGCCTTCGGAACGAGGCTCGTTCTGCGGAGGATTTTCCGCATACACGAGATGCGGCGGATGTGGGGCCAAGACTCCGGCGATGATGCGACCTTGGTTTGCCATGGTGATCGACTCCTTAAAACCTTATCCGTGCTTGATGCAGATCGTTTTTGCTTCGGTGAAAAATTCGAAACTTTCTTCTTGGCCTTCTCGTCCGAGACCACTCGCCTTGACTCCACCGAAGGGAAGACGAAGATCCCGCATGAGCCAAGTGTTGACCCAAACGGTGCCGGCGTGAAGTTCTTCTGCGACCGTATGCGCTCGCTGAAGCGACTTCGTCCACACGGTTGCGGAGAGTCCGTAAGTCACGCCATTGGCCATCTCGATCGCTTCTTCATCGGTATCAAACGGCGTGATCGAAACGACGGGGCCAAAGATTTCTTCTTGTTGGATCCGCGAGACATGTTTAACGCCAGCGAAGACTGTCGGCTCAAGGAAGTATCCGTTTGCGAGCTCAGCCGATAACTTCGGGAGATTTCCACCTGCGAGAATTTGGATGCCTTCATCACGCGCATGCTTCAAGAAGCTTTCGACTTTTTCGAGATGGTCTTTGGAGACGAGCGGCCCAAGGAAAGTGTCTTTTTCGCGCGGATCGCCTACTTTCAACGCTTTTGCCTGCGCCACGAACTTTTCGACGAACTCGTTGTAGATGCCTCGCTGAACATAGAGGCGCGAGCCGCAGAGACAAATCTCACCTTGGTTGAGGAAGCTTGAGCGAATCGACATGCGTACAGCTTCTTCGAGATCCGCATCATCGAAAATGATGTTCGGGTTTTTTCCGCCGAGCTCAAGCGAAAGCTTTTTGAACATCGGAGCTGCCGCCGTTGCGATCGCGCGGCCTGTGGTCGTGCCGCCCGTGAAGCTGATGAGCGGAACATCGGGATGCGTGACTAACGCTTGCCCCGCTCGCGGACCGGTGCCGAAGATCATGTTTACGACACCATTCGGAAGCTCGGCCTCTTGGAAGATTTCGCAAAGAAGATACGCCGTATGCGACGTGAATTCCGAAGGCTTCGCTACGGCCGTGTTACCGAAGGCGATCGCGGGCGCAATCTTCCACGTGAGAAGGTAAAGCGGAAGGTTCCACGGTGAGATCAGCCCCGCGACACCCAGAGGCTTGCGCGAAGTGTAGTTGAACGCGGTTTGATCCATTCGAGTCGCGCGGTCGTGGCTATGAAGAATCGTCCCCGCAAAAAACCGAAAGTTGTGCGACGCCCGCGAGATATCCATTTGTGAGGCAAGCCACACGGGTTTGCCTTGATCGGCGGACTCGGCTTCAGCGAGTTTCACCTTACGCTCATCGATGAGATCAGCGATGCGGTAGAGAAATTTTGCGCGTTCTTCCGCTTTCGTGCGCGACCAATCGGTGAACGCTGTCTTCGCACTATCAACCGCGAGCGCCACATCACGCTCATCGGAATCGCTCACGAGAAGATGTGGCTTTCCCGTCGCGGGATTAAAGCTCTCTAAGTACTTCTCGCTTTGCGGAGGAACAAACTCACCGTTGATGAAATTCCAAAGTTTATTCATTCTCAGCTCCGTGATCGTGATCACAATGATCACCATTCGCGTGACGATCTTCGTGAGAGACGTAGCGTTCAAAATCGAAGTCCCAGCGGTCTTCGTCGGGATCCCACGGATCAAAGGGCACGATGCTCTTCATGCGCTCGCGAAGCTCAGGGGGAATCACTTCATCGACGATGAACGCTTTTTGCCGATCAAGACGATAAGGATTGCGCAGGTTGAATCCGAGCACACCCAAAACGTAGCGAGCGACGTACCACATCGCTTGGCTGTCCCAGCCGTGCGCGATTTTGATCACGACGCCAAGGCCTTCGGGGAAATTCGGATGAACAATCGAAAGTCCGAGAAGCCCGTCAGCGCCTTCTTTAGCGATCACTTTTCCACCGCACGATTTTAGAATCGTCGAATCGAGGCGATTGAAACCTCCGACCATGTCGGGACGCTCCACCATAGCTTGCCAGATCCAGTCTTCATCGCGAGTGACGGCGAGATGCGCGTAGAGTTTTGCAAGTTCAGTCACCGTCATCGAAATCGTTGGAAGTCCGCATCCATCTTTGGCCGTGACCTTAGGTTGCCAATCTTCGCCGAGGGCTTTTCTTACTAGCTCTAAGTACGCTTGATGAAACGGATGATGCGGCCACGTGTAGCCCACCCGCGACCAGCCGCGAATTTGGCAGCCGCGCAAGATCGCCGCGTGCTTACCCGCACACGGGTGATACCAACGGCGCGCACGGCGCATCTGTCGTCCGAACTGCATGAGCGGGAGCGAAAATGGAGTCTGCATCAAGCCCATCTCAGATGGCTTCAAAATCGCTTTAACGGCTGCAATGTGATCAGGCTCAGCGTTATGGCTCGCAACCGAGACCGCTTTGCTCTCGAGTGAGAGAATTGGGTCGAGTTCTTTAGCGAACACTTTGATCTGAAGCGGCTTCATCATCGAGCGGCCGTAGCAGAGAACGTTTCCGCCGTAAGCGTAGATAACGTCTTTACCTGACACCCATGAGATCGCGCCGTGAATGGTGATTTCAGATACTCCGTTACGTCGATAATCGACGAGCGGTACCCAAGTGCCGCCGCGAAGCGGATCGGAAGCCGCGGCTTCTGAGCGACGAAGGGCTTCGAGTTTTTCTTGTTCTTCGCTTGAGGAGCTGGTGAGTGTCTTTGACATTACATCCTCCGAAATCAACTAGTCGGCGCGTGCGGCGCAACCTTCTCCATGAACCAACGCATGCTGTTTTTGACCGAGTCGTTGTCGTGGTTGTTGAAATCAAACCACAGCATCAAACGGTCTTCGGGGTGAAAGCGCGTACGCAGTTGCTCCTGAATATCTTCAGCCGAACCCACGAGCGCGTTATCCACCGCTTGCTCGATCTTTGACGGATCAAGTGTTCCTTCAACCGCTCGCCAGTAGTTTGAGAGTGCCTTCTCGGCCGCGGCTTTCGACCGCTCACGACGCATTTGCAGAGAAACACCAGGCGTTTCATCCATGAAGACCAAAACTGTTCGCGGCATGCGCGCGCGAGTCCAGGGGCCGCCTTCAGGATTGAAGTCTTTTAGCATGCGTTGGTGAGTTTCGTCGATCACCGCACCAGGTGTGATCGAAAGGTTGAAAACACCAACGGGCATGAACTTGTTTGCATGTTTTTGCGAAGCTGCATCGTGCGCACCGATCGTGAGCCGTAAGAGATCCAGCGGAGCTTCAAAAGGGATCACGCCTACATCATCGAACGTCCAGAATGGTTTGAATTCGATCGCATCGGGCGCGGCCGTCGAGCCAGACTCTTTCTTCCACGCGGACACGACTTTCTCCCAATCCTCATCCGAGCGGAAGTGCGCACGCGAAAGTGTTTTGGGAGTCACGTCTTTTGAGGCGAAGACATCTCCGCGCAGGAAGCGAAGAAAGATTTCGGTCGCTTCCATAAACACTTGGCCGCGAAGAGCGGGCCACGCGGCTTTTTCCACTTCGTTTCGGGGACGAATGCCGTAAGGAATGTTTGAGAACGGAAATCTTCCGCTCGCAAAACCGATTTCGAGCAAACGGTTTTCTTTTTCTTCGAGACCATGAAGCGAGAGGAACATGCGGATCGCTTCGGCGTGCGCCATCGGTCCGCCGTTACAGAGGATGTTGCGGATTGCGCTACCGATGTGGATCGATTTCGTCTTCGCAAAAACCTTGTGAGCCACTTGCAAGATATCGGTGTTGAGACCGATCTCGCCTTTGAAATGCGGAATGACCGCACCTGGGTTGCGCTTTTGAATTTGGCAGGACAAGTGCGTTTCGGCTACCCAACCCGTCCCCACCCCAAGTGAATCCGCGAGGAGAATTTGATCGAAGAAGTTTTGGAACATGACTTTCTCTGAAGGCATGTAACCATCAACTTCGGTCTGACAGATGGAGAAGAACACGTCGAACTTCATAGATCCGTTCTCCGGTGAAAGTTTAGAGAGCCCCGATACGACCGCCGTCGACCGGAAGAGAGACGCCACTGATGAAGCCGGCAAGTGGCCCAGCGAGAAACGCAACAGCAGCCGCTACTTCTTCGGGCTCAGCAAATCGGCGAGCGGGCGTTGAGGCGCGCCACTCGTCGGCTACTTGCTCTTCGGTTTTTCCAAGACGTTGCGCCGAAGCCGAGAGAAGTGAACTGAGGCGTTCGGTTTTTGTGTAGCCAGGCAAAACGTTATTCACCGTAATTCCGAAGGGACCGAGCTCAAGCGACAGTGTTTTTGCCCAAGAAGCGACGGCGGCACGAACGGTGTTCGAAACGCCAAGCCCCGGAATCGGCACGCGAACGGATGTCGAGATGATGTTGATGATCCGTCCGTGTTTGCGCTCCTTCATTCCAGGCGTGAGAAGCTGCGCCAAGATCTGATTCGTGATCAGGTGTTGCGTAAAGGCAGCCGAGAACTCTTCAGGCTTCGCATCGACGATCGGTCCACCTTTGGGACCTGCACTATTGTTGACGAGAATTTCGATGGGCTGTTTGCGTTTGGAAACTTCTTGCTCGACGCGCGCTTTGATTTTTGCGTGATCGTTCACATCACACGCGATCAGCGAGTGACCGTTGCCCGAGAGCTTAGAAGCAACGTGCTCGAGCTTTGACTCATTTCGTGCGAGCACGATCACTTCGGCGCCGAGTTCCGCGAGCACACGAGCTGAGGCTTCGCCAATTCCTTGCGAGGCGCCGCACACGAGGGCGAGTTTTCCCTTTAGTGTCGGATCAAAAAGTTTAGTTCCGCTCATGACTTCTCCCCTCCCCATCGAAGCACGATCGAATTTGGTCGACTCAATCAAGCTCGCTTTTCGGCTCCGTTGTGTTCAATCTCTCGCATTTGCTCCCGACGAAGGAGCCATCGGATGACCGGCGCACTCATGAGTGATGTCACAAGCGCCATGACAACGAGCGCGACGAAAAGCTTTTCCGAAATCAATCCAGCCTGAAATGCGGCGAGGCCCAACACAATTTCCATGGCGCCGCGTGCGTTCATGGCGAATCCAACTGACCACGCTTTTGCTGGCTCAAGCCCGGCAATGCGAGCCATGATTCCACAGCCCAAAACTTTTCCAAGGCACGCCACGGCTAAAACGACCGCGATGAGGGGTCCGTCGAATCCGCGGATGAAATCAACACGAAGGCCGATCATGGCGAAGAAAAGTGGCGCGAAGAACGAAAGACTCATCTCCTCGAGCGGCTTTCGTGCTGCTTCATCAGCGTGATCGGAATCCGCGATCGCGACACCCGCGATGAAAGCACCGAAGAGGCCGTGCACGCCGATCCACTCGGTCATCGCGGCCGCGATGAAAGCGCAGACGATCGAAAGCGTTACGAAAGTAGATGGCCAGGGCGTATGCGTTCTCAGCCAACCGAACATTCGGTGAATCAGCGGTCGGAATCCCACGAGCATGGCGGCCGAGAAAAGAAGCGTTAGCCCGATCATTGCGGCAAGATCGCTCCACCTTAACTCTGAGCCAAGGGTCGCGAGCCCGAGGACGCACGCGAAGATTAGCCAGCCGGCAAGATCATCGAGGATCGCCGCCGCCATAGTCACGACGCCGATTTCGGAACGGAGAAGCCCTAGATCCATGAGAACTTTGGCGATGACTGGCAAAGCCGAGATCGCTAAGGCGGTTGCGAAAAAGAGTTCAAGAACAAGCGGCTTGCCCGCGGCCACCGGCCCCGCTAGGGAACCTGCAAAAAAACCATGACCGTAGTGCGCGCTGGTGAACCCGATTGCGAATGGAAGTATCACGCCGCCGGCACTGACCCAGATCGCCGCCCGGGCGTGTTGGCGAAGGCGGGATAGATGCGTCTCCGTTCCTGCCGTGAGAAGAAAAATCAGAACACCGATTCCCTGAAGAACCGAAAAGAACGCGCCGCCTGCGCCGGTTTTTGGGAAGATCTTGGCAGCGAGTTCGGGAAAAATTCCTCCGAAGACCGTGGGACCTAAAAGAATACCCGCACCAAGCTCCCCGATGACCGCCGCGTGACCGAGGCGGCGGGCCAATTCACCAAGAGCTTTGGAAACCAAAAGCAGGACCGCAAGTCCCAAAAAAACGGCAGCAAGTTCGGTTGCGGCAAGGTTCAAAACAGCTCCCTAGGATTGGTGTGCGCCCACCATAGGAGCCTGGAGTTTCGATGTCAAAAACTTGAAGCAAACGCTCTATATAGCTTTGCGAGATCGGAGAGCAAAACCACGAGAGCCCGGTCCTCCGCGGATTGCAAACTCCTGAACCCAACCTTAGAGTAAAGCTCCACTCTTTGGAGGTCCCAATGCATCCATGGCATGACGTAGATATCGGCGAGTTGGCTCCTGAACTTGTACCCGTCATCATCGAGGTGCCCCGCGGCTCGAAGGTCAAATACGAGCTCGATAAGGCCTCGGGTCTCATGAAAGTCGACCGTGTTCTTTTCAGTAGCGTTCATTATCCCGCGAACTACGGGTTTATTCCCCAAACTTACTGCGAAGATCATGATCCGCTCGACATCCTTGTTCTTGGGCAGGAGTCGGTGGCGCCCCTGACGATTATGCTAGCCCGACCCATCGGTGTGATGAAAATGCTCGATCAGGGAGAGGCAGACGACAAAATCATCGCCGTCCACGCCAATGACCCGGAAGTTTCAACTTACCGCTCCATCAATGAGCTTCCTCCGCACCGCCTCAAAGAGGTTCAACGCTTCTTCGAGGACTACAAAGTCCTCGAAAACAAAGCTGTTCGCGTGGAGAAATTCTTGGATTGGGAGGAGGCGCACAAAGTCATCAACGACTCGCTCGCTCTCTACCAGAAGGAACTCTATAACCTTCTAAAAACCCGGCGCGGCTGAGGCCACACAAAGGTGCCTGGCACCTTTGTGTGGCGGGAAGCGTTGACGTTCGCGCGCCAAGCTGGTTTTCTTAACGACTTGTTACACCAGGAGAGTTCTCACGATGGCTGACGCACCCAATTCGCCGCAAGGCACGGCTACGCCCCCCAAAACTGAAACGAAACCGAAAGGCCGCGTCATTTACAAGATGCGCGTGGCGGAGATCCGCGACTACACACCGCGGATCCGCGAGCTTTTTTTGAAGTGCGAGGAACCGACTTCGTTTCAGTTCCGCGCGGGTCAGTTCGTAATGCTCCATGTGCCGGCGGAACCGAAGCCACTGCTTCGCGCCTACTCGATCGCGACGAGCGAACAGCAGACGGATGGTTACCGACTCATTTTCAACTATGTCGATAACGGCGCGGCATCGAAGTTCGTTTGGGATCTAAAAGGCGGAGAGCTTCTCGATTTCACGGGTCCCTTCGGTCGTCTTTTCTTCCAAGAGCCTCCGACCGAGCAGATTATTTTCCTGAACACCGGTTCGGGAGTCAGTCAGCATTTTTGCTATCTGGAGTCGAACATCCGCAAGTTTCCGGACCTTCGTTATCGACTTCTTTTCGGTGTTCGCACCGAACAAGACATCTACTACCGCGAAGAGCTCGAGCGCCTGAAGAAAGATCTCAAAGACTTCGAATACGAGTTCGTCCTTTCTCGCCCATCTGCTGACTGGAAAGGCAAAAAAGGTTACGTGCAGAATTTCATCTCCGATTACGGATACCTGCAAAAGCCTACGACATTCTATCTCTGCGGTAACGGCGGAATGATCAAAGACGTCAAACACAAGCTGGAAGCCGAAGGCTTCGATAAGACCAAAATCTTTGCCGAGGCGTTCGACTAGTCCTGATCCAATTCTGGATAAGGAAGCAAGAGCAAGGAGCAAAGCCGCCTTGTACGAGATTGGAGTTTCTCCGATTTTGTTTATTGAGGTGGCTGCTTGCGATCGATCTTTATTCTCGCTCTACTATTTTTCCTTCTTTCAACTTCCGGTTGCGTTTCGCGCGTCACGCACGCGGAAGAGCTCATTGAAACCGGGTCTTTTGACGAAGCCATCAGCGTTCTGGAAAATGTGCTGCGAGATGAACCCGAAGACGCACGTGCGATCAAGAGCCTACGGCGCGCTCGTGAGCAGTGGATCAGTCGGCGGCTTCTCGAAGTTCGCTCGCTTCGTTTCGGCGGTAATCCGACCGGTGCGCTCGAACTCCTCAACGAAATCATTCTGAAAGAATCGCGCTGGCAAGTTTATCCGGCGGGTGCCGTCGCCTTCACGCAAGGTGAGGAATTCGAAGAAGCTTCGAAGCTCATTTCCCGCCACGTCCAACACGCACTTAAAGACCAAAAGCCGCTCAAAGCTCTTCACTCGTTACAACGATACCGCCAAATTCTCGAAGCGAGCGGGAGTCCGAGTTACGAGAAGATGCGCGCCTCCACTCGGACCCTCGGATCTAAGACATGCGCTGAATCGATCAAGAAACTAAACGCGACGGATCTTTTCTACGCGCGTTTCCTCAATCGATATTGCGGGGCTTTCGGAGGAGGAGGACCCGACCTTGATCGCTATTTGGCCGCTGAGGGAAGCGTTCTTTATTCAAACGTTGGGCTCTCGAGCGATTTTTCCGGAAAATCTCGCGGTCTCTATGAGGCTCTGGAGAGGACCTTGAATACCGCTCTTCGAGAAACGCCTTGGTATTCCGATCGATCGCGAAGGACGTTAGATCTCACCGGCGAAGGTCATTTTGCTTCTGCCCTCAATCAGTTCAGCGAAATCCGTCGGCACTACTACGACGTAAAAGTGCCCTACACCGTCACTCGAACAGTGAGGAAACATCGACCGACTCCCCTCCCCGCGCAAGGTTCAGCTCATGCGGTTGCGGACGCCATTCACGCCGCTTCAAGTGTACTAACGATCGCGGCGATGCTTGCGGGAGGCAACGTTAGCGCACCTGCCCCTACCTACAACGCGCCAACAGATGAAACGGAGACCATAACCGAAACACACTATCGGACCGAGACACATTCCTTTGACTACGAAGTTCGCAACTTTGTTCAGAAGGCGCAAATTTCAATTCTTCTGGCAGGAGAACTAGGCGAAGCGCCTTTCTCCATCGAGTTCACGAATGAACACCAGCATACGACCTTCGAGCATAACAATGCGCTTCCAGAAAAAAATCTCTGGCCGCACTTACCTCAGTTCGCCGATGAGAATGTGTGGATCAACGATGATGCAAACCTCGTCAGTCAAAAATTGAAATCGACGTTGAGGAAAAAATGGGAATCCTTTCACTGCGTGAACTCGGCGCTTGCGCGAGCGGTACCCGAGGCTCTCCACCGATGCGATCTGCTTTACCAAGGCACGCAGATTGAAAGACCCGCACACGTCGAGAATTGGTTTCAAACACAATTCGGATTAAGCGCCAGCGAGACCGAAGCCGCCATTCAAAGCCATCCGCTCGCGCTGTAATCTCATCGGGATGCAATCTCAAAAGACGTAGCTAAGAATCGTTCCGTAATTTTGATCCGTCGGCTGCACTTGTTCGGGCGGACGCGTATCAAGAGTTAAATTGTAAGTCAGAGCTACGTTTAAGCGTTGGTTCACCCAGAAGCGCGCAAGTGTCGTATTGAGAATGCGCGCATCTTCGATGCTTGTAATGGCCGGCTGATAGTAAGTGATGGTGCTGAGCTCGACCTCTTTCGTGACGAGATAGTTCAGCGAGAGATAAACGTTTCCGCGCCAGATATCTTGCGTGCCGGCGTCCGAGGTACCCGGTAGAAACTCGAGCGTCTCACGCGACCAGAAAGCACCGACTCCGGTATGAACGGAAAAAGTTTCTTCTTGAAACCAATTTTGGCGCACCCCACTTCCGAGAAGCGAACGAGTCGACAGTCTCAAAAAACGGTTCTCTTCAAGCTGGCCGAACGTTTCGTAGGAGAGCTTTGAACTTGCGGGCCAATTTGCGCGAACATGGCCGAGCGAACGGTTCACGTCGTGCTTGCCATTACTTGTTCCAAACTCGCGCTCGAAGAGCCCTATGATTTCGGTGTCACGAACAAGCCATAGAGCCTGGCCTTGAGCCAAGAGCTTCATCGTGTCGGTGTTGCCTTCTTTTCGATCGAAGGAGAGTCCGACGCTCCCGACGGATTCGTCTTTGCGCAACTTCAGTCGTAAGCTTTCGACGTTGAGGATTGCGTGAGCCTCAGAGGAAAATCCAACTGCGGAACCGAGTTCGAACGCGAGAGCTAATAAAAGCACTCGCAAAATCACGTTCTTAACCATCTTTTTGCGCCTTCTGCTTTTGGGTCGTTTCCCAGAGTCCTTCTGGAAGAAACGATCTTTTAGTCGCAGCGAGGTGGCGAACGCAATTAAAGCTCTGGTAACAAATGACCAGGCAACTTTCAGAAGTACTTCATTTTAATTTCAGCTTTCGTTCCCTCTTCGCTCACGCTGAGCTTGGCGTCAGCGAAACTAGGCGGCCCGAAAATGACTTTTCCATTTCGCGAGAAACCAAAACCTTCTTTGGGCATCCCGACGAAATTATACGACATTTTACCGTCTGAATTTTCATCGTGATGAAGCGCAATCGCGTAGTCACCCGCAGGTAAATCTTTAAAAGAAACCCGCATCTCCGTTTGATTGATCTCGATTTCTTGTTTCGCAACTGCTTTGGCAGGGTCGCTTGGAAAAGCTTTAGCATCAGCAAAGACACTGACGACGAGCTTTCCGCGAGGAGCTCGTAAACCCTGAATATCGAGCGTCAACGGAGACTTTTGCCCAACCGGAACGGACGTTTCGATGGATGTTTCCGCTTTTGCAGAAATGGCTAACAAAGAAGCAAACGCGCCTATGAGATATTTTAAATTCATACTGTGAAGGCTAACAGCCCTGAGCCGCAAATGCATCCGGTCTAAGGTTTCACATGCGCGACAAATTGACACACAACCGCGGTTCTTGCCCGACTTCAGATGGCGTGATTACCTAGCGTCGATTTACGGCTCAACTTGGGCAATGGTGCAAGAAGGAGGCTCAATGAATTCGGATGCAGGTGCGATCGTGGTTGCATTTGGTTTTTTGGGCGCCATGGTTTTAGCATTTTATTGGGCCCGACTTCTTTTGAAGCCAGGAGCCGCTTCGAGTGAATGGGTTCGACTCTGTACCGTCCCACTCGACGGAACCTTGGAAGCACTTACTCTCTCCCTCAGACGTCGAAAAATCGAATTTGATTTATCGCGGATCGAACCTGCTGCCACCGACGGCCACGCATGCGAGTTGGAAGAGAGAGTTAACGTTCACGTCATGAAAGCGGATCAAGCGGCAGCGATGGCCATGCTTGAACGTGTCTACCCGAGTCTCGGCCATGATCTTGAGCCTAGCCAAGAGAGCGCGGATACCGTCGGGTCGTCGTCAGCGGCGACCCTCACCGCTACGGGTGACTATCCTTCGAAGCCTTAATGGCCAAACATTGAAAGCTCTTGGGTTTTCCATCGGGATCGTAGACTGTCCAGCCGACGGCGCGAACTCCGCTTGCATTGCAGCGAACATCTCCCATTTCACCGCTCTTCACTGCCTTGTTGAAGGCGTCAGTGACGAGTCGATGATCTTCGGGTTGCAAACGCTCAAAGAGCTTTGGCATTTGCGAGCTCAGCTCACTTTTCCCATCGAGTTCGAAGTGCCACGAATCAATTCCTAATAGATTCTCGATTCGACCGAGCCGCTCCTGGAGCGCGTGAAAACGAGCATTCGAGCGACGCTCCTTTTCGACAAGTTCTTGATGTTCTCTTTGCAGACTTGCCGTTCGGCGAAGTTTTTGCTCTTCCACGACGGATGAATAGTTTCTGAAAAACTTCGCCAGAGCCGGCTCTTGCTCGAGAAGTTCGCCTAGGTTCATTTGCACACGAACGTCGGCTTCGATGGAGAGTTCAGGATGCGCCTCTGCCCAAGTTAGACAAGTTTGATTGTAGGCGATGAAAGCGATCAGAAAGTCGTAGTTTTCCGTGGTTAAAATTGAGCGCAATTTTCTGTGCGCCAGTTCCGAATTTTGGTTGGTAAAAATCGCAACGCAGCTTGAAAGGATTCCTTCCTCAAGGAGGGACCCTGCCTCTGGCCAACCATCGAGTTTCTGCCGATCTAAATAACGGATGTTTTCTTCGAGTGCACCCAGTTTAGGAAGATCTTGCTCGAGCAGCTCAAGTACTTCGGGAGCTTTCAAGCCAAGTGGAACAAGCGAACAGCTATGGCAAATCAAGCAATAAGGGACTGAACAATATCGCGCGAGCAGAGCTGCGAGTTTTTCTTTGAACAGGGCTGGCCACGGGTTTTCGATGTAGGCCGACAGTGTCTGCTGCCAAAGATTTTCAAGCACTCGTGGAGTTTCGAGCGCCGGCTCGAAGAACGGCGGAAAAAATCCGAACCTTTCTTCGATCTCCGATTTAATTGTCTGCGCGCTTTTTGGTACTCGGTTACCCATCACAACTCTCCGGTAATCCACACGACCCTAAACTAGTCTCATAACTCTGTCATTCGAGCTTTCTCGATGGGAACGCGAGTAGGCAATTTCAATGTCAAAACCTCATCACAAATCTTTCATAGAACGGGTAAAGCAATTAACTTTTCCTCTGAAGTATTGAAGAGCGCGCAAAGATAAATCCACGAGTCTCGCGGAACTTCGTAAGATTTCGCGTTGTCGACGAACCCTGACAAAACAACAAATCCGATTTGGTAAGTTGATCGGGCCTGATCACGCAAGATCACGCGTCGACAGGCAGATGTACGGCTAAAGACGATCGGAGGTGTAACACCCAATAGTCTTTTGCTCTTAGCCCACCGGCAAAATCGATCAAGTGATAACTCACTTCAAACGGATCGATCATTAGTTGGCGCTGCAGGTAGTGCCTCGGTTGCCAACATTAACGAAAGGATATTTGCCTTGCGTGAGATGTGGAAACGTCAAGTACGTGAGCTGCTGAAAGACCGTTTTCAGGATGAAAAATCGCGGCGTGCAAACTACTCCCTCCGCGACTTAGCGGCAGAAGTTGGCTTAAGTTCCGGCGCGCTTTCCGAGATCATGAGCGGCAAACGCAAACTCTCGCCGAAAATTGCGAAGCGTGTTGTGGGTGCATTGAGCCTTGGCGATGGGATCAAAGATGATCTCCTCGAGAGGATCAACAAGACCCACACGAACAGTCGAGATCAGCTTTCAAGTGATGCCTACGAGCTGATCGCGAACTGGATTTACTTTGCAACGCTCTCGATCCTTGAGTCCGAGGATGAACCTATGACGACCTCAGCGATCGCGAGGCGGCTCGATGTCCCAGAGATCGAGGCAACTTCAGCTCTCGACCTTCTGCAGAGTTACGCACTCGTCGTACAAAATGCGGGCGGAGCCTACTCCGCGCGTTTTAAGGGGACGATCAAAGAGTCTCAGTCGGTTTCTGACGGCTTAGAAAACATTGGTGTCGTGACTAGTTTGACCTTCCGTGCGGACGATGAACGCTTAGCGAAAGCTCAAGAGAACATCAAGCGCATCCGAGAATTGCTCTACGACGGAGCAGGAGGAAACGGAACGAACCACCCGGTCTACCGGATGAACATCCAACTTCTTCCGGTCGATGAGTGGAAAAAAAGGCGCGCGACTTAAAACGCGTTAGGCCGTTTTCTTGCGCTCGCGACGATTCACGGCGCGAATCAATCCGACGCGCTTACGTTCTTGAATCGCTAGATCATCGGGACCAGATTGACTCTTGAGTGAGTTGATCTGGTCCTCTTTTTTGGAAATGACAATGGCGCGTTCGATCCGAACAGCTAGCTCACCCATATCAAATGGCTTCTCGATAAAATCAGAAACTCCCAATCGAAGGGCGTCGATGGCCGTATCGCGGTCGGCGCCACCTGTCATGATGATGGCGAGAGTTTCGACACCTTCCGTGCGTGCGGCCTGAATCAGATCTAATCCGGAGAGTCCCGGCATGTTCACATCAGTGACGATGAAATTCGGCCGCTCGGCCAGTAGGATTTCTTTCGCCTTTAGCCCATCAGTTGCGGTTACGACCTTAGCGAAGTACTTTTTCATCGCTGCCGCGATAAGTTCTACAAGTTCGGCTTCGTCATCAACGATCAAAATTGTGTCGTGTCTCATGGTGGCCGCCTTCGCCTTCTTTGTCGTAAAGGATCTAACTTCTTCATCGGAGGTTCTTGATTAGACCTTAGCTTGGCATTCGCCTGAACGATCAGGGGCGGCCCTGGGGATGAAAATTCACCACGACTCTCCCTTTCTCTCACAATGGCTCATCAAGAAGCGCCAAAATCAAACGTTTCAAAAGCGTTCGCTTGAAATAAACGTCTTCAGTTTGGTTAAGCGAACGACTGTTCTTCGCCCAAGTGAACGCGTTTGGATCGGCGAACGATGAACGAGATCTCATCGCCTTTTCTCACCGTCTTCGGCAGAGCCCCGTGGCGGGCTTTGATGAAAACCCCGTGAAAGTCATAATCAGCAGCCGGAATCAAAACGAGCTCTCCGAAGTGGCTGCTCAAGGTTAGATCGCGATCCGCTTTGATGACGAAGAAAAATCTTTCGTCATCCACGTGCGGATCTGTAAGAAGTTGGTAGACTTCCTCCGGGATCTCAAGGCTTTGGTTTAAAGTGCTTGGACGTCCGCTTGGCCTACGAAGTTCGATTCGATAATTCGGAGCGCTCATTTGGCAACCTCCCCAACGTATACATCTTGATGGTCTAGTTTACTCCTCCTCTTCAAAACTCTCCTCATCGCCGCCAGCGGAACCCCTTCAACTCGCCAAAACCTTATCCGAAACCCTACCATCACCAAAAATCGTTAAATCATCCGACCAAACACCATATTTGTCGCGACTTCGGGATTACTTCTGGCTCAACTTCCCGACGAGACCCTAAAATCAAATCAACGGTCGGAGAAACACGTGCGGATCCTCGATACGAGCTGGATGACACAAGACGAATGGGCTGACTTGGGTATAGGAATTGCCCGAGCGCTCCCCGTTGAGCGTCTACTCGAGCTCGCCGTTGAAACCGGTGCGCAGCACATCCTCCAAGAGGACGGTTTAGAATTCGATGCTGAACTCGAAACAGCTAAGATTATGTCGGAGTCACCGCTTCTCTATCTGCGCGACCCCGTAGGAACTATTTTTGGTCCCTCACGACGTGATCTGAAACTGCTCGAGCTCACCTTTGAAGCTAGCGAGAAGAAGCATCGCTTGCTTGATGCCGTCTCCGAACTTGTCTCGCAACTCCCAAAGTCCCGCGCCATTCTTTTGCAAGCTCTTTCCATCACGGATGAGCTCTACACGAACGCGGCGAAAAACGCTTGGGATGCCGATCAAACACCCTTTAGTGATTCCCCTCGCAACGAAGGAAAAATTGAGTTCTTCGCCGTGGCGGACGATAGACGCTTGGTTCTAGGATGCCGAGATAATTTTGGCAAACTTCAGGTTCGCCCCCTTTTGGAGCGTCTTCACTTCTGCGCGGTCAATGGCATCGCACGATCGATTCGTAACGACACATTCGGTGCAGGTATCGGTGCATTTACGACGCTCGAATCTAGTTTGAGCTACTATGCAGGTGTTGAACCAGGAGCCAACACTGTCGTATGCGCGGCTCTTCCTCTTGGTGCGAACCGGCGCACCTTCGACCAAATGCCCAAAAACATTCACCTTATCTACTGATGACGTCGCAATGATCGACTCGTTAGATTCGATTGTTCGGGGATTATCCGGAAACCTTCATTTCAGGATGCTCCGAGACTTCACGATCATTGTGAAATGGACCGGCCACTCTCACTTCTTATCGTCGATGATGATCCAGTCATCTCAACTTTGGTCAGCCAAAGCTTGATCAAAGCTGGCTATCAAGTGGAACGTGCTGATTCGGCGGCGAGCGCTCTTCAGCGTCTCAGCAATCCGAGCCAACCGGGTTTTGCCATGGTGATCTCCGACGTCAACATGCCTGGTGATAGCGGGATTAAGCTTCTTCAAGATACGAGAGCACTCGGTCTCGAAGTTCCATTTTTCTTTATGAGTGGCGACGCTATTTTCTCCGAGCACGAGCAAATCCGCGCCGGCGCTTTGGGCTTCATGCACAAGCCTTTTAGCCCGGAACGTCTCGTACTTAAAATCATTCTGACGATCAACTCCCTCATCGCCGCATGAATGGTGTTTCAAAACGAGACCCTTGGCGGAAATTCGCCAGGAATCCGGTTTCGAGGCGTATTCTAATGATATGATTTCCTCTATGGAGGACCTATGAACCAGATGCATATTTTGATGGTGATCTGCGCCTTGTTGATGGTGTCGACCTATCAAAACTGCTCCACGGCTTCGCCCGATGTCACCAAGGCAACGAACGATCCATTTGATACCGGCGGGGTGAAGCAACCGCTCGCCATTTACCCGAGCCTCAATCAAGTGCCAGCTGGTCAAACTCTCGTCTTAACCCCGGTTGGTGGAGTTGAACCTTACCAAGTGACCGTTCTTTCAGGCGATGCGGACGTTTACGTCAACGGGACTTCGGGATCTTGGATTCTCGAGGCCGGAAACACTTTAGGTAGCGTCTCGATCGGCGTGAGTGATGCTGATGGTCAGTCGGCAACAGCATCCGTTTCGATCGTCGCCGACGATGGAACAAACCCGGGCGGAAATCCGCCGCCTGTCGCCTGCGCCTCAGGAACTCACACCAGCAACCTATCTTGCATGGCCGCTAACAGTTGTTCGGTAACTCTAGACTTCGCATCGAAAGTACCTGCAGGCTGTAAGGTTACTAACTTCAAGCTGAAAGTAACTCATTTCGGCTCGAGGGACGACGATCCGCTTCCACCGCGATGTATGTCTCCTGTGGAGCTCACATTCGCGGATAGTGGGAATCAACAGTCAGGACAGACCGGCAATAAAGTGGCTCTTCTTAGGGTCAACGCAGACTTTCAGAACTACAAAGCGATCATGACGTCGTTCGCATCGGGCTGGGGTGGGAACAATCCAGCTTGCATAAGCACCATCAGCTACGAACTCACCCTCTCTTCAAACTGAGTCACATCTTCTAAAGCATTCAGCATTTGCATGGTGGCTTGATCGTGAAAACATCAAGCCAAAAGCCTCGCGCTCGTCGTAGCTAGAGCCGATCAGTGTAGTATGGCAAAGCTCGCAATCCTCATTGTTGATGATGACGAATCCGTTAGGTCCTCGCTCCGATTCTTGCTCGAGCCTACCTACGAAGTCATTGAGGCCATCGATGGTCTGAGCGCCGTCAATGCCCTCACGGAATGGAACGTCCATCTGATCCTATCGGATTACAATATGCCTTTTGCTGACGGCGCGGACTTGATGCAAACGATGACGGAGTTAAACGTGCAAGTTCCCGTAGTCTGGTTGAGCGGCGCTGAAGAAAAAGAACTAAAGGCCAAAGCCTGGCGTTTAGGAGTTTTCGAGTGTCTTCAAAAACCCTTCTCGCCAGCCCATCTTCTTGAGACTGTTCAAAAGGCGATTTCAGCTCGAGCGATTCCCGAGAAAATGAAGCGGCTTCGCGATCAGATCGCGCGCTGAAAGTCTTCGTCGGGTTTTGATTGAACCGCAAGCGAAGCACCACGGCGGAACTTCAACGTGAACGTCGTTCCGTGCTGAATGTGCGTTACAGCTTTTTGATGTCGGCTCGTTACCGCGATAGTGCCGCCAACTGCTTCGACGCACATTCGTACGATCGGCAATCCAAATCCGGTGCCGACCTCACCGAGCGTTCCGAGGGTTGTTGTTTTCTCCGTCCAAGAGAAAAGCCTCGAGAGCTTCTCTGGAGGAATTCCGGTACCGCTATCCTCAATTTCAATGGTTACCATCGCGTCGTCGACTTGAGTAATGCGGACCAGCACCTTCGATCCAGGGGTCGAAAACTTGATTGCGTTGTGAATGAGATTCTGAAAAATCTGCGATTCCGCAACCGTCGGATCAACCAGAATGGTCACGCCCTCCCCCGCTGATGTCGGAACATAGCTGATTTCAACATTCTTAGAGTGAAGGGTTTCTGTGAGATTCGCCCGCACGCGCTCGATGATCGTGGCAACGGCGGTCGGCTCCACGCTGATTTCATCTTTGCGTACGAAGACGTTGGCGAGCTTTCTAAAATTGCGGAGCATGCGTTCTAGCTTCTTAAGCGACGAATCGATTCGCTCGACGCTCTTCTTTTCCATCGAACCTGTTTCAAGAGCTCGTTGCGAGTGAATCATCGCGACCAACAGAGGTGAGCTGAAATCATGCGACAGAACTTGGAAAAGTCCATTCACTTGCTCCTGCGAAGCTTGCAGCTGGGCGAGTGCCGCTTCTCGCCGCGCAACGGCTGAGAATGTATTCCCGACGATGCCCGCAAATGGAACGAGCATGAAAATCGCTTCGACGATCTTCTCGTGAGTTGAACCAAGTTGGTCCATTCGCGGCCCGAAAGAATAGTCGGTCAGAATCAGAGCGGCGTAACAGAGCACAGAGACCGCGAGACAAATCGCAATTTGCCAACGTTCGCGCGTTCGAAAGTAAACGAACGGGAAGATTCCTCCTAAGAGGAGCGATGCGTGGGCGAGGTAGTCTTTGCCAAGATAAAACGCACAACCCAACACCAAAAGTGAACCGATAGAGACCGTACTGATACGAGCCAAGTTGAAGAAGCCGAAATAATTCAGACCAACTGAAGAGACGAAGAAAAGTCCGGCCGAGACCATGAGAAGTCCTGCGATGTAGCTTGCGCCTAGAATATAAAAGGAAAGCGCTAAGACTAAGTCGAAAACAAAGAATACGAGTCCGTTAGTATTGGTCTGGATTAAGTAACTCTCAAGATCGCGATCGGTTAAGCGACGTGCGCCGATTCGCGTGAGTTTGTGAAGATCATGTTTCCAACGAGTTAAGGCGTTCATGTTCCGAAATCTCGCGATTCGAATACGAAAGGAAAATTCTCTCGCTCAATGTTCAATATCGGAATGAGTCCCTAGGAGCTGTAATGGAGTCGAGTGGTTAATCAAAACTTTTTTCTTGAGCACGCCACGTACAAGTGAGCGAATTTAATCGCGACTTCTTTCATCGCGCGGTTAAGAGACGAGATGACAAAATCGTCATCACCGAAATTTTCTCGCGAATGCTACGTTTGCCTCGAACCACACACGAACACTGCCTCAAGAGGAAAATGCAAATGGATAAAAGCGCCTTGCTTCATGAATACAATCGCTCGCTCCACCCGTCTCGAGTAGCCTTCGCACGCTCGGAGGGCCTTCAGACTTTCGTCGGGATGACGGAGCCGCGCCGTCTTCACGCTTTCATGCTCTTTTGGACGGCATACAGCGTTTCGATGACCAAGCAGGTTGAGAATTGGATCCGCAGCGCAGGCGAAAGCTGTGGACAAAAAGGCTGGCGCAATATCGAGCAACATCTCAAGCGCCACGCCCAGCACGAAAAAGACCACGATCAAATGCTTGTTGAAGATCTCGACGTCCTCGTCGGTCTCTGGAACAAAAATTATCAAGGCAACGTCTCGGCGCAAGAACTTCTTTCGATGAAGATTCCGCCCGGAACGGAAGAGTACATCCGCCTCCATGAGGATGTGATCAAAGGACAAACACCCTTCTGTCAGATTGCAATCGAGTTTGAGATTGAACGCCTCTCGGTGTTCTCAGGTCCGCAGATGATTGAAAACGTCGTCAATACTCTCGGCCGCGATTTTGAGAAAGGATTGAGCTTCCTCACGCACCACGTGGTGCTTGATCAAGGGCATACCCAGTTCAATTCAAAGCTCATCGAAAACTGCCTCGGCGATGATTCAACACGACTTCAACCCCTCATTGAGACGGGAAAGAAAGCCCTAGCGATCTACGGGCAATTCTTAAGCGATTGCGCGGAACGAAGCGCGGTTCTCGCTTGAGTTTTGCTGGCTGAACTAAAGCTCATCTAAGGAATAATGAATGTCCAACTCGAACGCATCGTCTCTGGCGAACCAAGTCTGCATCAGCGATCTTCAGTGGTATTGCTTCAAAGGGAATGAAGTTCCTGGCTCACTTTTACAGTCAGTATGCTTGTTCCGGAGCAAAGTGCTCTTCGATTCTGGTTTTCGAAAGGATTTCGATGAGCAAGGTCGCCTCTTTGGCGATGTTGCTTACGCCGATTTTGAATCGCATCATGTCGTCGCCACGGTCGGCGATCGTCTGATCGGAACGGTTCGCGTGACTCCCCCGAGCGGCGAAAACGTCGCTCGGAGCGTTCTTGGACCGCTTCTCTATGGCAACATGATCTCGAAAATCGACGGCAGATGGGACCGAATTCTCGAAATCAATCGACTGATGATTGATCCTGAATTCCGCGAACTGAAACTGGGGCGAACGTTGATGTATGCCGCTATGGCCTTGATTGAAACTTACTTTGAACGAAGCGAGTACGAGATCATCGGCAGTGCGGGAAATTGCACCAGACAAGCCGACTTCTTTTTGAAGCATACTGATTATGAGCGAATCGCCGAAATGCCGGACCACCCGGCTCCAGCATTTAACGATACGATTTCATTTTTACGGTACAAACAAGCTCCCTATATCAAGGGAGCTGACGAGATTCAGAAATTCCAACAGGTCTTTGCTTCGCGAGCGCCGGTCCCGTTTCGGAAATTCGCTGTTTCGGAGATGTGGCCCTCAGACGTTTCGGCCGAGTCGAGCGCGAAACCTAGCGGATCTTCCCAAGCCGCCAGCTAATCGTCCTCGCTCTTTTCTTATTTGATTGTTCTTTTATTCATTCTGGAGCCGTCGGCAATCCCTTCGGCTCTACCACTTCCTGCCGGCGGTTCGGTTCTTATCAATCACCGCCCAAGAAATCATAATGAATGCAAAAAGTCGTATCAGGTAGAGCCAGCTTTTTTCGATGTTGATGAGGCTCGACTGCGGACCATGGACACCAACGAAAAGAAGAATCAACCGTTCGCCCGCGAGCAAAAAACACGCAATGCAAAAATAGAGAAAGAAACGGTCTCGCGACGCTCGCCAAAACTTCAGAAAGAAAAGTCCTGAAGCTGCGAACGTCGCCATGAACACGCCGGAGAAAAAAGCTGCGTAGTTCATGTCATCTCCCAAATTAGCCCGAATAAAAGCAAGGAGCCAGCGACTGCGCCCGTCAAGCTTCGCCAAAGACCGCCGTTAAATTCAACTTCGGGAAGGATGATGACGTCGACGAATAAAATAACGTTGTTCATCGCTAGAATCCCGAAACAGAGGCTACCCCAAAGTAACAAATGTGATGGCGAACGGCGGTAGGCCCGAAAGAGCAGACCAGCGCACATGATGCTCATGAAAGCACAAAGAGCGTACACGATCTCAGCCATTGTCATCTTCTCCGGTGGGCTTATTGGAACGAGAGATATTGAAGGCATCAGCGAACTGACGCGCGCGCTTGAGCGGCGAAAAAATCAAAGACTGAAGTTTCTGGCGCTTGATTGAGTAGGTATCCGCAACATCTTTAAGCAGTTCGTCAGATGATGGTGACGAAGGAGCGTACTGATAATGAAGCGGGGTATTGCCAACTTCCTTCAAGATTCCGAGAGTGACGAGGTTTCTAAGTCGGCTGTTGATTGAGGTTTCGCTTGAGCGGAACTCTCGGCTGAGTTCCTCGGCTGTCCAGCCGCGCTCCGCGTGCAATCGCAAAAAAAGAAGAACCTCGATCTGTTCGACCGAGTCGATATGATCAAAGACGAACTGTCGAACTCTTTCGGAGATATCACCGTCCGAAGATCGATGCGGCACTACGCAGCTGCTCCTGTTGCCATTGCTCTCGAGCAAAATCCTTAGATGTACACTCGCGTTATGAATGCTGAAGATGAAACCATCAAAACATTCTTTTTAAACCGACCCGCGAGAGTGGGCAAGGATGAATCAAAATATGTGCGAATCAAAATCTCTGTTTAGACGGAGGCTTCTGTTTCATCAATCGCCCGAGAGCTTTTTGAATTTGCCCCATTGATCGAGCAGGCGCGCATCAGAAGCGTGAAAGCTGGCAACGACCCAGCGGTTCTGGAGTCTCACCCAGACCTTCGTAATGCGGGAAGAACCTTTAAATGGCACGCC
Organism: Bdellovibrionales bacterium; assembly: GCA_005808505.1. GTDB lineage: Bacteria > Bdellovibrionota > Bdellovibrionia > Bdellovibrionales > JAMPXM01 > SYLX01. The sequence continues at coordinate 28,528 of SYLX01000018.1, forward strand.
GCCAAATTCTGCGTCGACGAGAATTGTGCCCGTCACAATAGCGGTGTCACCGTAGAAACGAATTTCGCGTGATTCGAATTCGATGCTCTTGATCTTTCGTTGGCCAGCTCGCACGGAACCAAGGAATTCTTCGACTTTGAGAACTTCGCCCCCGTGCATGATAAAAACAAAGTCGGGCGCGAGCAGCTGAACGTAGCTATTCGCATTCTCTGTAGCAGCTGCTTGCATCCAGAGAGATTCCATCAACTCAATTTCGGCTCGTCTCGGATCAGGACTAAGCACTCAAGTGTCTCCAGCTGAGATAAGAGCTTTGCACAGCCTTCATTATTCTCACCGGATCTTAGCTCCAAATCCTAGCAGAAACGCTCTCCGTACCGGAGTTAGGCATTTTATCAGAAGATTTCAGATGAGCTTTGTGCGGACTCAGGGAGTGGGCCTTCGGAGTTTATAAGGTTCTCCGGCGGCGCCGGGCCAACTAGCAGTTTTTTGTTTAGTAGAGATCAGTTTGATTCAAACCTCTTCCCAAACACTTTCACCGTCGCGACGCTTTTCCGTCAGCACTTGGACGTCGTCGTCATTTTCGATATCGCCCGTAGCGAAGCGCGCAACGGCCCGACAATATTCAATCCACATTTCCTTCTGAGCAAGACGAACAACAGGAACTTTGTCGTAGAGGAAGTCAACGATATGGTCCGCGCTACGCGCGAACGACTCGATCAAAAACCTCACTCCTCGTTGATGCTTCTCGAAAGAAAATTTGATTCGACCCGCCTCGAGATGACCATTTAACGTGACTAAGGTAAATGAAAGTGGTGTGACTTCCGACACTCTCACCGGACCGTTCCATGGACCCGTAATGTGGACCATGAACTCGTCGCCTACTTTCATCTCTGTCTCTGAGCCTTTAGTCTTTTCGAACGTAGCGAGAATCTGAGGAGAGAATGCGTTGATGTCTTTTTTCAACGCTTCCGTCAACACTTCAGGAGAATCGATCACGTGATCCAGATCGATGAAATAACGGCGATGGTAAAGGGGGCCTTCACCATCCGTCGACTTCTGAACTTCAGCCTTACCATCTTTTTCGGCCGGGCGTTTCAGCTGCTTTTCATTGTCTTTTTGGATGTCCATCATCGTCTCCAATCAATAAACCACTTCAAAGAATGGTCTCAAAGCTCACTGAGCGATTAGCCCGAGCTTTCGGCGATGATGGTAAAACTGCCCGCATGAAAAAAGAAGGCGGCGAAGGAACTTCGCCGCTCATGTGAGTGATTCTACGCAAGTTCTACTAAGAAACTTTTAGCCTCACCCCTAGGCATCGAGGTGAGCGGGAGATTCTTCAAAAGCATCATCAGATGGATCATCAGATTTTGTCGCTTTTTTCTTAGGAGACTTTGGAGCTTTTACGGCTTTCGTTTGATTGACCGGCGTCGAAAAAAGTCCAGAAGCAAGAAGAGCGGCGGCACGTTCTTCCGCTAGCTTTTTGAGTTTTGCCCGAGGAATTCCGAGCGCGTCGGCCCCGACAATCACCTGATCAAACGCCGAGCGAGCTCGTTCGAAATCTTCTTTTGCCGATTCGAGCGCGAGCTTTGCGGCATCAACAGCTGCGCGAGAGCGCTCCATTTCCATGATGGCAAAATCAGCTTCTTGAATAAGTTGAACAACGTCTGACACTAGGGGGCCTCCGCGAATAATGAGTTTCATCAAGGTTGAGTCGTCCGTAAGCGAATCTACTTACATATAACTTACACTTTGCCGAAATGAAAACAGTCTTGTCAACCAGGGCGCAAAACTCCGAACCGAAACTGGCCTCAGCTCTGCTTCTACCCTCTTCTGCCTATCGGACTGAGCCCCTCATTTGTATTTTTCATCCGTCATGATTCATCAACTTTCCTCGGAGCAAAGATGCGTTTGCCCTCATTGAATCTCAAAATTTCTAGCGTTCTCCAAACGCTCGTTCCCCTCACCGTCTTTGCCAGTGGCTTCCACACGGCCCATGCGAGCGAGTTTCAGCGTCCGCCTCAATTCGTTCTTTTTGCTTTCGACGGCTCAAAGTCTCTACCGATGTGGGAAGAAACGCGTGAGTTCGCACGTGATATGGAAAAATCCGGCAAACCGCTTCGGTTCACTTACTTCATCAACGCGAGTTATTACTTAGCGGATACGAATAAAAAGACCTACGATGCTCCCCAAAACGGAAAGGGCAAATCGGCGATCGGTTTCGGCGGAACGACAAGCGACATCCTCGCTCGCTACAATCAAACAAATCTTGCTTATAGCGAAGGCCACGAAATCGCGAATCATGCTACAGGCCACTACGATGGGAGCAAATGGTCAGCGGAGGATTGGTTTAGCGAGTTCTCACAGTTCTACACGCTGATTTTCAATATCTTCGCGATCAACAAAGTGTCTCCGACCAAATCCTTTCCGTCGGGCTGGGCGTTTTCGCAAAACGAAGTGATCGGGTTCCGCGCGCCTCAGCTTGGTCACAATAAGGCGATGTTCACAACCCTTCCTACTTTCGACATCAAGTACGACACTTCAAAAACTGCGGCTCCCAATTATTGGCCTGAGAAAAATACTCAAGGCGTATGGAACTTTCCACTCGGTGAAATTCTCGTGGCGGGAACGAAGAAAAAGACGCTCTCCATGGACTACAACTTCTATTTTATGCAGAGCAAAGGCCAGCCTGACCCGGCTCGCGCGGCAGCTTACGAAGAGCAAATGTATCAATCATATGTAAATTACTTTCAAAACAACTATAACGGTAACCGCGCACCGGTTAACATCGGCCACCACTTTTCTAAGTGGAATAATGGCGCTTACTGGCGCGCGATGAAGCGGATGGCGCAAGCCGTTTGCGGCTTACCCGAAGTTCGCTGCGTCACTTACCGTGAATTCATGAACTACATGGAAACCGTCACGGCTCCGACCCTTGCGGCGCTAAAGAAGGGTCAATTCAAAAAATCACCTGCGATTCAACTCGTATCGGCTGAGGAAGAATCTCGCCTTCTCATCCAGACCGCCAGCTTACCGGAAACTTCGATTGAATCGTACTTGATCGCCGATCCGCCCGAAGCCCATGCCGACGAGGATTTACACCAGATGCCTTCGAAAGAAGTTCCTGGAGGCCTGCCTCACAAGTACGGTCCCGGTGAAGAATTCGAGATTTAAGCTGCGTTTTTTGATCCAGCATTGATCCGGTCGCACAGGCTTTGGTACAAGTTCTCATGCTCCGTCGGATCAGTGCGTTCGCCATAGCTTTGACTCTCCTCCTACCGCTCGGCACCTCCGCCAGCCGAGCACGCGTGCCCTCAGCAAAAACGGAAGCTAAAGCCACGAACCCGGAGGATAAAGCCTGGCTGAAGTATGCGCTTCGGCTTACCGGTGAGTCCGACTACGTTCGCACGGCCTCTCTCCGCGAACTTAAAAAACTCAAATCTCTAAAATCCGATCTTCGTGAAGGCTTACAGGGAGACCATCGCGCGCTCGCACTCGATGCGATCGTGGCGTTGCAATTGAAGGAGATGCTTCCTGAGTTAGTGCAAGCCTCGGCAAGTGATCGTGATGGTTTCGTTCATTTAGCACTTTATACGTTGAGCGATGCCGAATCGCGCCCGAAGCTCACGACGCTCTTCATCGACCGTTTAAAAGCTACCGGAGAAAAAAAGATGCCCGCCGGTGCAAAGCTCGCGGCTCTTGATATGCTGGCGCTTTGGCAGGCTCCTCTTTCCGTCCAAGACTTAATCTGGCTCTTGCGTGATGACTCGCATGAAGTACGTTTGGCTGCGCTCAGCTTTGCGCGCTCGTTCCTCATGAAAGGCAAACAGCGAGACTACCAGTGGATCGTTGAGCGCGCTCTTCAAAGTAACCCCTATCAGCTGAGAGTCCGTGCGCTCTATGTTGCATCGGAGCTCCCCGAAAATCTTCGCGGTTCTCTTGAGTCGCGGCTACGCGAAATGCAGAACGATTCGCGCCCCGAAGTTCGGGAGACGTACGCTAAACTTTTCGGAGGCCCGAAGTGAAAGCAGCCTGGGCACTCTTGATTTTCATCATCATCACTACTACGGCCATCACGGCTCGACTGCTCTCGCGAGAGACAAAGCCTGGTCCAGCGCCGGCTGAGAGTTCCGAATCCGCCACATCTACGGCAGCCGACAGCTTAGAAACTCCGCCGTTAGATTTGCGGATTGCTTTCGGTTACAAAGATGCACGCCCCGCGCGATTTGTGGGCGATCGGAACGAACGTCTTGTTCTCATCGAAAGATTCACAGCTGAGTGCGGCGCGAACGATCAGGCTTGCGGGTTTTCCCGTGACCCCGAAGATGGTGACTTACTGGAAAAGACCGTGCTTCGCGCCGATGGTCGTTACCAGACAATTTACCTTCGTCTCACCGAGAGTTCCGTTGGACCCGATGACGTCGCCAATCGCCAAGATCCGTTTCAGAAATGGCAGAGCGAAGCGTCGGAGATGAATTTCTTAACGGGATTAGAAGATGCTGACTTCGTTCTCTATATCGGTCATTCACGTGATGGCGGAGGTCCCGCTTTCACGCCGCCGAAGATCCTGAAGAACTCGCACGTTGACTACAATCATTACATCCGAGTCAGAGAAGGAGCGCGAAAAATGATCGCGGTCCTCGAAAAAACGAAAAGCCCGCCAAAAGTGGTCGGGCTTCTCTCGTGCTATTCTGAACGGCATTTCGTGAAGGCGCTGAATCGTGCGGCTCCCCGCACAAAGCTCATCACCAACGATCACCTGCTTTACTATGCCGAAGCACTCGTGGAAGCAGAATCTGCCGTCGGTGACTTCATCCAAGCCCAGCTAGCGAGTCATTAGACATCCGCAACGCGGGTTCAGGGACGAAGAAAAAAGAACTCAAACCAACGAGCGGCCGAGTTCTTTTTGTTATTAGCGCGAACGACCCGAAGATGCGACGCCCAGGTTAACCGGCTGTTCAGCAGCAACGTCAGTTGTCGTTGCATCCGAAGTCGTAGCAGCAACGGCGGGAGCAGCAGCTGCGCGCGTGTCCCAGTCTGTCAATTGAGCAGCGTTACGAACGTCGCCAGAAGCGCAACCAGTTGCGAGGGCCGCAACGCCAGTTGCAACGATCAAAGCCGCAGAAATTTGGAACAAACGAGAGTTCTTGTTCATGGACATGTCCTCATTCTCTTAGGGTACGTATCAAGTACACATTTGGTGGTTTGCGGTAGGTGGTACCGCACGTGGAAAATTAACACAACAGAGCCGCAGTTCAGAAGTGTCTTTCTGTCCTAGATTTGCGGAATTTTAATGACATAATCTCTCACTGCCCAAAGAGGCTCCGCGTCGAAGCTCGATCAGTCGTTGCAGCTCGCAAATTCCCCCGATACGGGCTGGTTATTCTTCCATACGACGTACTGCATCCGCTTTAGGAGTCCACTTACCGTCTCGACCTCGGGATAAATCTCGACTCGCACCTCACCCCGTCCATGCGCGCACTTCACAAAACGAGTACTTGGACGATCCATGACGAAACAAGGTCCCAGCTGAGGGAGGTTTGAACCGTTCACCGTCACAGCCGAAGAATAGCCCGATCCCGAAGGGTTTACGACGACCTCAAGCTTTTCGCCCCCGATCGTTTCAGTACACGTCCAAGCGAACGCTTGCGAACTCAGGGTGCTCACTACGACTGCTGCAGCCAAGAGGCCTAATTTCGAAAAAGTCTCTGCTTTCATTTTCGATCCTTTCTCATTCTCAAATCTCAACTCTCAACACGGGCGCATGGAATCATGATCCGTCCGACTGTGTAAACTTGCTCCGTTGGATGTGGCGGAATCGATAAGCCTGAGCGCGGGCTTGTGAGTGCACGGGTAAACTTCAACGATTCAGTCCACCCGCCCAATTCCTAACTTGTTTTGAACAGAATCTCTGACCTAAGCTTTTTACGAAAGAGAAGGATCTCTTCAAACGGAGGATTTATGGCGGAAACGATTTCGCGCCGGAGCTTTCTCCTCGGGACTACCGGTGTGGCCCTGGGAGCTTATGCCTTAACATTTCCTACTTGGGCATTTGCATTAAGTGAGACCGCTCTCCCGATTGTCCAAGGCGCAACCGATGAGTCTTCGGCCACCTTCATCATCCTCCACCGATCGGCCGTTCCGCTAATTTTTGAGGTCGTCGGAGCGGATGGCCAAAAAACAACGCCCTACTTACTCGAGACATGGTCGCTTCCACAAAGCGTCTGGTCGACTTCGGAAATTCGCGCACAGGGCCTTCGCCCAAACGTCGATTACCGTCTTCGCATTCACTCTCAAGACGGCGCCCTGCTTGATGAACGCACCTTCCGTACGCTCGATCTCTCTCGAAAACAAAGCCGCTTTGCTGTCGTTAGCTGCATGTCAGATGCGTACCGCTCGGAGGCAACTTCGATGTGGAACCTCCTCGCCAAGCAGAATTGCGACTTCGTCTTGTTTGTCGGTGATACGTGCTACGCCGATAAGAATCATTCCGGAACCGACGAGGCTTCCTTTGCCCGCCGCTACGCGGAGACACGACTCCTACTCTCCTGGTTTAAGCAACCACGCCTGACGCCTTCTTTCGCTACTTGGGATGATCACGACTTCGGAAAAAACAATGCCGACCGCACCTTCCGCTTTGGCGGATTCACCCGTGAACTGTTCAATCGATTCTGGGGAAAGAACGAGATTTCGATTCGTCGAAATGGTTTTGGTGTCGGGACAGAAATTGAACTCTTTGGTCAAAGATTCTTCATGCTCGATGACCGGAGCTTCCGGGATCCCTCCGGCACTCGAAACGGCCGCCACTTAGGGAGCGAACAAACCGCATGGCTCTTAGACCGCGTGGGTGTGAGCGATCGACCCGCTTGGCTCATGAACGGAAGCCAATTTTTTGGCGGATACCTTGGAAAAGAATCTTTCGAAGCGGACCACGCCGGCGATTTCAAAGATGTCTTACAAAATCTCTCGAAACTTCCGGCGCCAGTTGCGTTCGTTTCGGGTGATGTTCATTTCTCCGAAATCATGCGCATTGAGCAAAGTCTACTAGGCTACGAAACGTTTGAATTTACTTCGAGCAGTATCCACAGCTCGAACACGTTCGCCGGTTTCCCGGGCTCACGCAATCCGCGACGTATTCACTTCGAGCGCGAGCACAATTTTTTACTCTTTGATGTCGACACGACTTCAGGTTGGAAAGTTGCGAGTCGCTGCATGACGAAAGGTGGCGACGTCGCGTTCACGCAAGATATGTCGATCATGCGGGGCTGATCCCGTCGATCAACCCCACGCAAAATTGATTTCGAATCCCCGTTTGAGTTCGGGGATTTTTTTATTCTGCTGAAACTCGCCAAACAATGCCGGTCACGTCATCCGTGACCAGGATGGAGCCATCTTGCAGCTCCAAAATTCCAACGGGTCGGCCATTCACTTCACGCGTGGCGGGATCTTTGATGAAACCGGTTAAGAAATCTTCAGGAGGCCCGCTCGGTCGGCCGTTCGCAAAAGGAACAAAGACGACTTTGTAACCTGCTAACTGCGAGCGATTCCAAGAACCGCGCTGTCCGATGAAAGCACCACCCCGGTACTTCTGCGGGAATTTTTCGCCTTTATAGATCTCGAGACCGAGCGAAGCCGTGTGCGAACCGAGCGCCACATCTGGAATGATCGCGTCTTCAACGAGGTCAGGTCTTTCTCCTGCGCGACGTGGATCTTCATTGTTGCCGTAATAGGAATAAGGCCAACCGTAAAATCCGTTCTCGCGCACGCTTGTGAGATAGTCAGGGACAAGTTCGTCTCCGAGTTCATCGCGCTCGTTGACCGCCGTGTAGAGCGTGTTGCCCGACCACTCCATGCCTACGGGGTTACGTAGCCCGCTCGCGAAAATTCGTTCGCCACTTCCATCCGGATTTATTTCGAGGATATTCGCACGACGACGCTCTTCCTCGATGCCATGCTCCGCAACGTTCGACGCTGAACCGATCGAAATATAAATCTTCGACCCATCAGGTTTGGCAATAAGGTTCCGTGTCCAATGGTTGTTATATCCTCCTGCCGGAAGATCCAAAATCTTCTCGCCGGATCCCGCGAGAGTCAGATCTCCAGTTTTGTACGGAAATTTAAGAAGGCTATCCGTATTTGCGACGTAGAACTGATCGCCTAACAGCAGCATGCCGAAATTTTGTTTTAACCCGCTGACAAAAGTTTGGCGCGTTTCAAAGACACCATCGCGATTTGAATCGCGCAGGACCGTTATGCGATTCGCACTTTTCCCTGGGCGATCACAAGCTTGGCGCCCCTCGGTAAGTTGGCGTTTTTGATCTTCCGTTAAGTCAGCCGGTGGAGGTTTTGGCTCCGTGTTCGCCTCGGCTACGAGAATATCCCCATTTGGTAATTGATAGAGCCAACGGGGATGATCAAACCCTTCAGCAAAGCGCGTGACCTTGAATCCAGCCGGAGCTTGCGGCGTGGTTCCTTGCGGCCAATCGGTCACCTTACAGAAGCCGTAAACTTTTTCCCCGACGATCGGTTGAGGAAGATCGTTCGTGGGAACCGCGGGACCCGTTGCTCCAGAAGTTGAACCGTCTCCGGAATCGTTGTTCGAGGTCGTACAATTTACGAAAATCAGAATTGGTGCAGCTAACGCTGCAAGAATCTTCAGCGGACGATAGTTGGGCATGTGCAACTCCTCTGGTGGTGCCGCGGTCAAACTGGACCGCCTCGGCATCATCGTTCAGAGTTAAATGCGAATCCTTTAGGTGCGTTCTTCTTCTTGTGGAGGGAGCAACAAACAAGGATGAAGGCGTCTCTCGACGAATCAATTCATAAGTCGCATTAAGACACGCTTCATTCCTTTTAGCCCATCACGGGCCCTTTATAAATGAACGGAAGCGCTTTGCGACGCTCGGCTGTCGATGTCGCGTTTTCAAATTTGTAGCGAGCAATGGCTGCCGCATTGTACTCACCGAAACCAGCAACACCTTCGCGCTCATAATCCGATGAGCTGAGTCCCATCACGTTAGCAAGAGTAACCATGAAATTGTTGAAAGGGACGCTGCCGGATTTTCGATAATCCACATAGTATCCGAGCTGAAGTTTGCTCGTAGCACCCGCAATCATCGCGGTCATGTTGTCGGGGCGGTGCGGATCTCCGCCGGAATTTTCCCCGTATTCATTGCCCCAATAAATCAAAGTATTATCGAGTACGCTTCCGCCGCCGGCGTCGGGCATCTGATCGAGCAGCGTCATGAAGTAAGCCAGGTGACCGGCTAACTCTTTCTGCATGTCTGCGTGCTCGGCATTCTTACCGAAGTCGTGGGAGTAAGTGTGAATCGGCTCATAAGGAACCGAGAGCACGTAACTGGCGACTCGGGTTTGCCCGCACGCGATCGCCGCGGCCAGAACGGCCGCTTGATTCCGGTGCATGGCTGCCGAGTTCGTGTCGGCTTCCTGCATCGGTGATCGACAGCTTGGATTCGGTGAAGCCGCCAAATTCTTTTGCACTTGATCGATCAGGGCGACGTACGCTTCGAGCCTTCGGCGATCTTCGTTTGAAAGTTTCCCGCTATCACGAAGTTTTTTATAATCCGCGAAGACATTCTGAATCACATCAACTTTTCGTTGTTCAACTGCGGTCGGCGCGGGCGGTCCTAGACTCGAGAATTTAGAGAGAAGCGCACTTGTGGTCGTCGTGTTTGCAATATGTTCTTTCGCACCATTACGAACGGTCCAAGAGAAATTCCGATAGCTCCCGGGAGAGGGACAGAAATTAACAAAACGTTGTTTACCGGTCGGATCCGGATAGATTTTCGCAGACTCTGCGATCACTCCGTCGATCGAGTAGGAGAAGAAAGGTCGACCGTTGCCTTCGTTGTCTTCTGGAGTACTAGATGAGCATGTCGGCATTGATCCGTTATGCAGATTACTCGCCGCAAGAACGTGCATGCCGCGCAGTAAGCTCATCTTTGTTTTGAAATTAGAGAAAGCGGGGCCGAAGATTCGTGAGACATCACCTTGGATACCGGCAAGCATTTTGACTTGCGTGCCGTTGACGGCAGCAAGACCCTGATCTGAAGGATAAAAATGCTGTCCGTACTGACCGTAGGAGCTGATGAACTGCACAAAGCGCATGTTGCTCGTAGCGGCTTGCGCATGCGCTCTAGGAAGAAGCGAGGGCATCAGCGGCAGAAGGAGCGTTGAGCCGAGCCCCCGGAGGAAGTGGCGACGCGAAACCGGATTGAAGTACATATCAGAGCCCCTTCCAGAAAATATCTTCGTTCGCGACACCCTTTACAAAAGTGTCGAGCAAAGTACCGGCATCGCTGGCTTGTCTTTCGATTTCCGCGAGAGCACATTGGTCTTCGATCGCGGCCGGTCGTGCACGTTGATGTTCGAAAACCATTTGCGTGAAGCATGCACGAGCCTTGTTGCCGCCACCGATAGCAGCGTTGAGATCAACGGCATCCGTGAGCGTATCCGGCGCCGTGATTTCGATGTTTGCATTCGTGACCCGAAGATCAAGCGGTCTCGTCGACGAGACCGTGCCCGCTTGGTCGAAGATTTTTTCAATTTCGCGTTTTTTACCGAGTTGGTCGTAGCCTTCCAACGCAAAGCCCACCGGATTTATCGAAGTATGACAGCTCATACACTGAGGCACATTCGTGATCTGCGAATAGCGTTCGCGATTCGTTACCTGCGATAGATCACCGAGTTCATTGAGCCTCGCATTCACGGCATTCGGATCCGGTGCTCCGAGAGTGTCGCAGAGGATCCGCTTCCGAATGATTGCACCTCGGTGCATGGGATTGGTGCGCTCCGCCGAAGTCGCAAGGAAACCCGGGCGCAGCAAAATGCCGGCGTGAGCATCCGTGGTGGTTGTAGGCGTAGAGCCGCTAGCAATCGTTGTTTCCAGAATCTTTGCCATGCGCTCGGAGCGAGGGAAGACATCGCGCGAGAAAAAGAGATCTTTGAATTGACCTTTCTTCGTCCAAATCACGTGGTTTACATAGTCGCTCGTCTCTTGAAGCATTTCCTCGCGCAGCCCCGTGACGTTGATACCTTCTGCGGTCCCGGCTTTTACGTTCGGGGAGCCGTAAGTATTGAGTTGCAAATAGTAACGGAAAAAATCGGCCATCTTTGCCTTCGCCGAAGCACTGTCTTTCAACAAACGGCGAACGTGCAATTCGACATTTTCGATCTTTGCAAGTTCCCCTTTTCGAACGGCGTCGAATAAAGCCTCATCCGGCATTGTGCCGGCCGTTCGGTAAGAAATGCGCGACGCGACTTCATAATCCGTCAGGCGAATGCGCGCGCCGGGCTGACCGTTGCCGAACTCAAGATGGAAAGTGAGCGATGGACTCATGAGGATCCGCGTAAACACGCGCTTTAATCCCTCGATGCCGCCAGATGCTTTGTAGTACGCCATTAGGTCCGCCGCCTCGGTCGAAATGAGCGGTCTGCGATAGACCTTGAGTCCGAAATTTTGAATGAAAGATTGAGCGCAAGCGTCGTTCGGATTCGCTGCGCAGGCTCCGAAAATACGGTCGCGATCGGCGGTCGTTGCGAAGCTTAAATCTGAAGCGGCGACTGCGATATTCAGCATCGCCGCCACGTGGGAATCGGCATGACTTTGCGCAATGTCGTTTGGCGACTGGTCCATCACGTCAGCCGAGATAACACCTAATTCGGCCTGAATAGTCGAGTTATTGACGATAGTAGTACCGAGGAGATCACGGAGCGTGTTCGCGATTTCATGTCGAAGGAGTCGACGCATCCGCGCATCGGCAATGCCGCGCTGATCTGAAGAGTTGCACTGAAACTTAAACTGGACGCTGCTGGGAAGCTGATCAAGAGGCGTGGTACTTAACGCGACCGAGATCGACTCGATTTCCGATTCCGACAGCGATTTCAGTGAACTCATTGAGCTCACGCTTCCGATTGCGCCCTTGATTTGCTCAGGTGTCCGCTTACGCTTGGCTGATTGCCCAATGGCACCGTGGCAAGTTGCACAGTTCGCAGCGTAGAGTTTCGCGCCTTCACTTTGCTGAAAAGTCGAGCCACCTTGAAAGGGCAATCGTGCATCGAGCTGCGCCGAATACATCTGGCCGCAGCCGCTCAGTAGAATGAACGTGAATGATGCAAACAACTTTAGTTTGCATCCAAAGTTCTGTATTTTCTGCTGGATTGTTCCAGATCGAAACGCAGCCATCCAACCCCCAGCGGCCCTGGACTTTCACAACTCTTTAGTCCATCGGTTCAATCGCGGCTGACTTGAACCTGACGCCCCCCGCCTGAACTTTTGCAATCCTGTGGCCATTCAACCGCCGTTTAAACACCTGTCGGTCCATCAACTCATTGACGCTGCTCAGTTCATGATCGGGATTTTAGAAGTTCTCTCATCCTCTTTTAGCGAAATGCCGAAGCAGCACTCATGGGCCAACCAAAGCTGAAGAATGAAAAGCGGAGCGGATCAAAACGAGATTCCCTCGACGACATCAAAACCTATTACCGCTCCAATCAAGAGGAGACTCGACTCGATGTCCAGCAGCTTGAATATCGAGTAACGCTCGGGCTTTTCGCCAAATATGTAAAACCATCTTCCAAAATTCTCGAACTCGGCGCCGGCTCGGGACGCTACACCCTCCCGCTCGTGAAGCAAGGCCACCACGTCACCGCAATCGAACTCGTCGAAGAATTAACAAATCAAAACCGAGCTCGCGTTGAGCGAGAAGGTTTTCTCGATCGGGCCACTTTTTTTTCGGGCGACGCCCGCCACGTTATTCGCGAAACTGCCGGCGCATTTGACACTGTGTTAGCAATGGGTCCGTTCTATCATCTCATTGATGGCCAAGATCGAATCGAGTTGATGAGCACCGTGACCGAAAAGACCCGTAAAGGTGGCTTGGTGATGACGACGCATCTCACTCGCTTAGGGGTCATTGCCTACATGCTGGCAAGATTTCCGGTGTGGGCGCTTCAATCTCCAAAACAGGTCGCCCAGATTCTTGAAGCTGGGTACCTTTGGGATCATCCTCGCAATGGCGACTTCCGCGGGTATTTTTGCACGGCCGACGAAGTGAGGGAGTTGCACGAAGCTGCTGGACTCGAAATCATCGGTCTCCATTCCCAGGACCCGGCGATCGGAGCGGTGGATGAAATCTACTCCGCCCTGCCGCCGGAACTGAAGGATTCCTGGTCCGACATTTTGGTGAAATTAAGCTCTGATCCACTTGCGCTGGGTTCCGGCCGCAGCCTTCTTTGCGTTTCCCGGAAATAAATTCAGCGAATCGTGCCGAGGTGTCGACAACTCATCAACCAGGGGCGGAATTCCGCTCAAAACCGGCTGAAAAGTTGACACCCACACCTTCCCCGCCCATTTTCATCCTTCCCCCAGTTGAGCGACTTACCGCCCACGGAGAAGGAAGAAAACAGATGCTAACGTTGAATTTGGCGAACGCAAATCGTTTCCCCCTCTGGCTCCTGACTTTGGGCCTCTCATCATTGCTTGTGAGTTCGACGGCTTCTGCGGAAGTTTCGATCTTCAACCAGCCAACAGAGCAGATCCTTCAAACCGGCGCGTTTCAATGCTCGGAGCTCGAGATTGGTAAGCGAATCGCAGGTCTTCAAAACCGCTGCGGTGATTCGATAGATCAATGGAAAAAATTCGCGTTATCTTTGATCCATGTTCCAACTCAGCATCCGATCGATGATGGTTTTCAAACTCGCGAGCTGCAGACCGTCGTCTATCGCAACACCTTGATCACCGAAGCCTACGCGCATCTTTATCTCATGAGCCAAGCCTCTTTCCCTGCGTGTTCCGGCCATTCTCCACTTCCGTGGGTGGGCGGCGCCTCGCTTGGTTCGCTCAAATCTGGTCAGGTCATGCGATCGGGCTTATCGGTTTATGTCGACGGAATCGAAGAGTTTGATCGATATGAAGATGCAGACTATCGAAAACGCTTTTCAAAACTGTTCGGTCCCATCATCAGCCGAATCGCTCTTGAGAATGCCACTCTCACTCTTGGCGAAGGCAATCTCGCGATTTTCACCGATCTTTATTGGCAGCTCCTTGCCGGCGCCACATGCGGGCCAGAAGAGGTGATTCGTACGATCGAAAATGATCCTCGTGGAAAAACGGATGCAAAACTTCTCCGCTCGCTTCGCTCTTGGAAGCTTTTGGCAGAAGCTCAGGCTGATTGCGATCCTGATAAGATCATTCGAGCGAACAAGGGTTTTGTCGAGGTTGAACAGTACCTCGTCGGACAAGAAGTGATGTACGAAGGAATCACGAAATCGGTCGGTGGAAAGATTCTTTCACGCATTGTTGAACCTGCGGTCCCCGCAGCGCTCGGCACTTTCCCGGACTTCTACGTTCACGCAAAAAAGAAAACTCCGAAGTGGCTCGTAAGCTTTGCTAACGCTGATCAGCGTGTGAGCTGGATGCAAGATCAGCTCGGCGTGATGGAAGACGAGTTTCGAGCGAAAAACTGGTTGATGAAACCGCTCTTCTGCGCCGTCACAGCTGACTCCACGGCAACTCGCTCGTTTTTAGACAGCGCTTATAATTAAGCCCTGTGGACGCAAATTTCACCGCCCATAAATAGGGCATGTTTAGAAATTTGCATCTTTTTTGGTTTGTATGACTTTTGGTCACCGCATACAAAGCGTGACCAGGAGGTAACACACCATGAAATCACTTTTAGCATTGCTCGTTTTCGCATCTGCAGTTCCGGCTCTTGCTGAGGACACTCACTGTCCTCAGTACCACTGTCAGGCGGCGGCACGCGTTGATGGCTACGACATCGTAGGGATCGCTCGCGACGCTTTCACACTCGAACAGGCAGAATCTGAAGCTCTCGCAGACTGCGCTTATCAAGGTGGCGGCACTCGTTGCCGCATCGTATCTTGCGAGTACACTCCTAAACTCAACGTTTGGGGCGCTTGCATTGATGCGGGCTCGGGTTTGTTCAACAACATCGGCCGTTGGTAACCCTCGAGCGACCGACACCTCAGGAGTTTTCTCTGAAGACTTTTGAAGTGTCGGTCGCTTTTTTCCCCTCAACGTCGGATCAGTCGTTCTCCTTTCTTAAGCAGACCTTCTTAGATGCCAAATCGATGACGGCGATTTGATGGCATAGTTACTCGCCTTCACCTCACATCCTTAGTTTTTGCTCCAGTAAATTTTGAAACGAAAATCTTTGCGACTGGACCTAGCTGCAATCGCTTGGCAAGGCAGCAGCATGCGCGCTAAAATTCGACTAAACCTTCCCAGTACAAACAATCGCGCCAGTACAAACAATCGCGATTGAGTTAACGCTACGGACGAATTTTGAGAGAGAACAACGAAACCGACATTCTGGCGAACAATGATGCTCTGATGGCGACTTCGGCTCCGGAGCTCGCGAAGAAGCTGCACGATCTTCTTGATGCCGCGAAAGTGGAAACGATTGATTCCTCGCTGGCTCACGCCGTTTGTACTTTCCCCACAGATCCGGATCTTCAGCTTTGCTTGGTTCGATGGCTCACCTTCCAAAAACACCATGCACGAGCGATGGAAATCTTCTCGCGTTTGCTCAAGAGTGATTCAAAAAATTCGGATTATCATTGGTATTTCCCGCAAGTCTTTTTGGAAAACGAAGAACCTCAGATCGCCTTAAACCTGATCGAAGACCTCATTGCTACTGACGCTGAGGTGGCTTGCTTTCACTCGGCCGCTGCAAGTTTGCGCCTCCTGCAATTAGGAGAACCCGAGGCCGTTGTACGGCCTTATCTCCGCGCAGCGCTTTATCTGGATGCTCATGATCTGATAGCCAAAACGATTGAGTATTCGTTGGCGAAACGGCATAGCGATAGCGCCGGAATGCGTTTTGCGATCGAAGCCCTGACTCGTTACCACCGGGAGCATCCGCTGGCAGCCCAGGTCCGGGCCAATCATATCGCCGAGTTTGATCCGCACGCGTCTGAGCAGATTGTAGACCTCATGCGCGAGCATCCCAATGAGCACTACCTCGTCTTCTCGTATCTGCGAGCCCAGCAAGCGGTTTCACGGGCCTCGCTCAAGGTCGCAGCGCCGGTTGCCTCTGAACTCGCGGATTTGCAGACCTGGTTTCAAGAGGAGTGTTTAGTCATTTCGTGTTCGAACCTTTCGGCAGACGAACGCGCGGCCGCCTTCGAGAGATTAACGAGAGAGTTCAACGCAAAGATGAAGAGCGTAGAATAAAGCGCCGGGCGCTCGACGTTCGCTTCTAGAGTGTCTCGAAGACCGATCCAAAAATTGTAAGCCCGGGTCCGAAAGCAAAGCTCACAACGGGCGTCCCGCTAGGCACATTCGCTTCCAGAATCGAGTTCCAAACGTGAGGAAGCGTTGCCGACGACATATTCCCGCGCTCAAGCAAAATGCGCTTGCTGTATTGAGTTTGTTCGTCGGAGAGGCTCATGGCTTCTTGAACAGCCTGAATGATCTTGGGTCCGCCGGGATGAATCGCAAAGATTCCGCGCGAGAGAAGACGCTCGGCACTTGTGCCCGCTTCCTCCGCGAGCCTCGCAAAGAAGATATTAATGGCGCCCTTAATTTTTTCGGGCACCTCGCGGGAGAGATTCATTTGCAGGCCCCACGCCTCAGGCGCCCAACTCATATCTTGATCAGATCCCGTTACGACTTTCTCCTTGATCGCCTGAACACGAAAGCCTGGTGAGTTCGTCTCGGAAAGCCGCGCGTTGTATTTGATATGTCCATCGGCAAATAGGCTTTGCACGACAATTTGCTCAGGCGTGTTAGCCGCAGGATTCATGTGCAATCCGCACATCTCGGTATGGACGATGTCGACATTAAACGCCTTCGGCTTCCCGGCGCTCGAGGTTCTAAAGGATTGTTTTGCGGCAATGAAACCTTCCGCAATCCTCACCGCGGGAAGAGCCGCGTAACAGCCCATGTGATAGGCGTGAGTCACGGCAACTTCATCTCCCCACTCACGCTTTGCGACAGCTAGCTGCGCAGCGCTCGGCGAGCGATAACCGGTACATGTGACATGCACCATGTGCGATGGCTTATCCGCCCGCGGTTGGTCATAGATCTGATCGAAGACTCGTGATGCGCGTTCGACGAAGAACCGCGTTCTCGTCCCGATATCCGAACCAGACTTTTGATGATCGTGAACGGGATAAATCCTTGCTCGAGCAAAATCTGCGAATTGGATATCATCGCATTCAAAAGAGCGCTTCGCGATCATCGACTCACGAACGGCGTACCGACCGAAAATTTTTTCGTATTGCTCAGGTGAGAGAGAGTCTTCGGCACCAAAAACTTCTCGTGTAGCCAAGTGTCGCCGTAGCGTCCATTGGTTCAGATCGCTTTGAGAAGCTTCGTTCGGAGGACGTACTACTTGAAAGTCCGATAGGACGATTCCACGCTCGTTCATCCTCCCTGGTTAACAGAGGGGATCGTGCTTCTACAACCCTCGGTGCCGATTGCGACAGGAAGAGCGAGGAGATTACGCAAACTTTCACACAATTCAGTTCAAGAATTCAGAGTTACACAGTGGAAAAACGCAACAGACGCCAAAGGCACTGGGGCAAATCTCCAGCGCTTTGAACTGGGCACCCGTTTAATTTTAACTGAGTCTTACTGCCCGACGGTTCACGGTTTGCTAGACGATGTCTGCAAGCCCAGGACTGGGTGCCTTAACTTCAGGAGGAAATCGAATGGCTAACGGACAACGTAAACACAAGAATTCGGATAAAGTGAAGAACCTTAATCTCGAACAATCTCCAGAACTCGAATCAGGAGCGGAGACCTTCGACGAGATGACGACACAGGGTTACGAAGAAGTTGGTCAACCCGCTCAGATCACAAAATCGTCGTATGCCGATCAATTGCCACCCGTCGTGCAAGATGCTTATCGCTTTCTTGACGGCGAACCGGTGAAAGCGGCACTCCTTGGCGCAGCGATCGGCGGGCTCGTGGGCAGCGTGATCGCAACTGAAAAAGGTCGGTCGCTTGTAAAGCTCGGGCTTACCTACGCGAACCCGCTTTTGACGAACTATGCACGCGAAGTCGCAGGTAAAATCGCAACTGGCGAAAAGAACCTGCTCGGCTAAGACTTCATTTCATTGATATCTCATTGATGCACACGGAAGGGATCGTTGCGGATCTAGCAGCGATCCCTTTGTTATTTCTGGATTGCCCCGAGTTGCTTCCACTCACAGATCAAACTTTCGCCGTGACTGAGTTCACCAGCGAAAGCTCCCGTTAATTTGGATTGGAACGTTTCGGAAAGTCGATTGAAGACCAGAACTTCACCGTCGATGAAAGGTCCATCCGCAACAAGCATGTCGATTCGTAAGCCGAGTGGCGTGCCACTAGCGGAAAAGCTAGATCGATTCACGGCAGTTCCTCGGTAAAAAAGATGTGCCCGCGCGTCTTCCAACCGAACACCCACTTCTGCCCGCTCAACACCTTGTCCACGCGATGGGCCACAGCTAATATCAAAATCCGCCTCGATCGGCGCGGCGAGCACAGGACTCAAAGCCGAAATGGAAAACAAAAGTGCAGTGACTGCGAGCTTAATCATATAACCACCTGTCTCAATTTGAGATGCAGGTTTCGCGCCGCAGATCGCTTCGAAACCTCGCGGTTTTCAGCTCATCATGCCGTCGATAAATTCGACAGGTGTTGATTTGTCTGCGGTACGGGAAAGGCGCGTTAGTGCTTACAAAATTCCGAGTTTTCTTTGCCCCAGATCTGTTGGTACTCGCCCGTTTTACACAGCTCACGATTTTGATAGTCATCGCTTGAGCGGCAAACGCCTTTAGTGAAAGCACTGCCGCGCGAGCAATCCCGCGGTCCGCTCGCTGTCTTCTTTACGCACCGAAACGTTTTAAAGCTGAGGTCGAAAAGCTTCGTGCCGACGATCGGTGTCTTCTTTGCTTCGAATTCAACTTCATAGCCCGTCCCAAATTTTGAGGGGCAGAAAACTTGTTGAGCTGCGCCGGAGCTTCCGCCCGCGTTTTTCGCAGGAGTAACGCAGCCGACAACGAAAAGGAGCAAAATCAGTAAGGAAAAGAATGGAGCCGGAATCATCATCGATGATTCTAGATCGATCGACCTAGCAGTCGCCAACACCTTTTTTGATGAGTGCCATGAAGGATCAAAACTCCTCGGCTTCAGTTCTGAAGATGGCTCACGATCTGCGCAATCATCGCATCAAACTTAGGATGATTTTTGCGACGCTGAAAGGAGTGACCGATGTCCTCACTCTCGTCGTAAATAAGCGTCTTGGCCCCCGCGTATCGCGCCTTCGCGTATTTAATTGCAAAATCGTTGTCGATGATTTCATCGGCATGCGAAACGACGAGAAGGAGCGATGCTGAAGAGACTTGGGTCGTTGGTATCTTAAAAAGGCTTTGCGCATCGAAAACTTTTTGAAGAGCTAACATCGGGACCTGGGCTTCGACTTCACCTGAAGCTGGTTCTTCTAAAGGCAGGAATCCGTACGGATCAACTCCAAGTTCTGATGCGAGCGTCGAAATGCTTGCGACTGGCAAAGCGTCGGCGAGATTACCGATGCCGAGGTCCATCAATAGGCTAGCCGAACGGTAAAATGGCGCCATGCTCACGACTTTGTCGATCCCGTTGAGCCGACCACTTGCAACTTCGTCTGTAACCAAGGCGCCGCCAAAACTATGACCGAGGAGAGATACCTTTGAGTTGCAAGCTTTCGCGATTTCAACGGTCTCATTCACCGATTCACGCCAATCGTCCACATCAACGAGATTTCCGGCTTCGCCGTCGCTTCCGTAGCCGCGCAGAAGCGGCGCGAAGACCGTAAAGCCTTTTGCGGAAAGCGCAAGAATCAAGTCGCGCTGATTGTGCGGAGAGGAGTTGAATCCGTGAACGATCACAATCGCGTGGCCAAGTGTGCCCTTGACGAAAACAGATTGCAGCTTTGCAGTAGGAACTGGGCGCCCATTCTCTTGATACCAAGCATTTTGACGAGATTTGAATGAATTGAACCGATCTTCTTCATCTTCACAGGAAGCTGAGAGTGAAGCCGTAGTCTTTGCACTTCCGCCATCAGAAGAAGAAGCTGAGCAACCGATCAGCCCGGCCATCGCGACTAAGAAACCTGCAGCCTTCAATTTTGACTTCAATTCTTCTGTGTAAGCATGAACCGACATCTTGTTTCTTTCAGAGTCACTCGCTCGTCGCGACTCGAGACGAAGGTTGTTCGGCGAAAAAGAAAATCGCGCTTCTCGCGACGAGATTTCTACAGCTGCGATCGGAGAAGTTTCAATGGACATGCCGCGCGAAATCGATGGAGCAAAGTCGCCGTGAACAACTCGCGAACAGCCGTTGATCGGCTGTCAAATCGTTGAACACCCGAGGGGTCGCGGGAGCCATGATGATACGAGTTTCCGTTGGAAATATGGCAACTTAGGTGCGTCTCACTCTGGGAACAGCCCAGGGACAAAATTTGACTCTGTCTGCTCGGGACCTTTACGCTTTAGGTATAACTCGACTCGAAACTCACAATCAGTCACCTAGGACTTTAGGAGAACTGCTTATGCTTCACAGCCACTTGTCGCGCGCATTCTTTCTGCTGCCCGTCGCTGGAGTCCTCGTTCTTACTTCTTCGCTCTCGCAGGCAAAAGACAACGAATCCGCCAAGGCAAAAGGACTGAAGATCGCAAAGATTTGCGACGAAGCGGCCCGTGGTTACAAGGGAGAGAAATCGTCCGTAATGATGGAAATCGCAAGCGCTCATGGCGATAAACTCTCGCGCAAAATTTCTCTCAATAAAGCGGAACTCAGCCAAGACGAAGAGACTTCGATGCTTACCGTTCTTTCGCCTGCGGACGTGAAGAACACAAAGCTCCTGACTCGCGGTAAATCCGAAAGCGAAGATGATCAATGGCTCTATCTCCCCGCGATGAAGCGAGTTAAGCGCATCAGCTCGCAGCTTAAAACCGGATCGTTCATGGGCAGCGAGTTCACCTACGAAGATCTGGGTACCAAAGACATCGCCCGGTACGACCACATCTTCGTTCGCGAAGACGAAGTCAACGGTCGTCCAGTCTGGGTCTTGGAACAAAAACCCCGCAGCGAGAGTGGCTACTTGCGTGAAGTTGTCTGGTACGATCAAGAGTACAAGGCACCTGTAAAAATCGAATTCTTCGATCGCAAAAACGAGCCTCTCAAAGTTGCAGAGTTTTCTTCTTACAAGCGCTTTGGAGATCGTTGGTGGAGACCGACGAAAATCTCGATGAAAAACCTCCAGAACCGTAAGTCATCGGTGATGACTTGGGAGAAACGGCAAGTCGGTTTACGTCTTCCGGCTTCGTCGTTTGAAAGCGAAAATCTGAAAGAGTAATTCCTTGGAGATTGGATTCAGCTTTGATTCTGCTTCTTCGTTGGTTCTTGATGCTCACGTTGGTTGTCACTTGGTCTGAAACTCTCCTCGCAAAGATCAACGGCTCCGTTTCGACGGAGTTGCGGGTCTTCGGGAACGATGATCGATCCTCCACCGCCGATACGAACCTAACGGTCGCGGGGGATATCGACATTCAACTGAAGAAACGTTCATTCGAGGCAAGATTCTGGAATAAGGGGCGGTACGATCTTCTTGATCCGAACCGCTACTTGTTTTTGCCGAATGAGAATTGGCTTGGGTATCAACGTCCGACTCTTCGCTTAAGAGCCGGCTACCAAATAGAAGATTGGTCAATGACAGAAATTTTCCGCCCTTCCGATGTCTTCAACGCTCGCAACTGGGATTCCGAGATCCAAGATCTCGAGAAGATCGGTGAAATGGCGTTGAGCGCACGCGTGCAGGCGCTTGGCGGATTCATTTCGGCGTACTTCATGCCGCTCTTCTTCGCCCCGAGCTATCCCGTGGAGTCCGTTCGTTTGAATCCTGTCCCGCCGGAGTTGAAACTCGGGGGACCAGCTTTTGCGAATCCGAAAGGCGGCTTGGGTCTTCATAACGAATTTGCCGATCAATTTGCATTTCGCTACTCAACTCACTTGGGCCCCGCCGATCTTGCCGTTCATTACATCAATCACATCGACCGCTCGCAGCCGATCTTGATGGTCGTACCTGGACAGCAGGCAAGATTGCTTTTCTTTCCTGTGACCCAGATCGGACTGACGTCGGCTGTAGCGCTCGGCGCGTGGGTTTTGAAATTCGATGCGACCGCTCGCGCCTTCAAAAAGAGTTTGCCGAACCCGCTTCTTCAATCTTTCTCGCCTGGTGATCACACGACGGTTGCAACTGGTTTTGAACGCACAATGAGCTTTGATAGCGGAGCCGAGCTCACGGTGTTCGCGGAATACCAAAAAGTGATCGCCGCGAGCGAATCGAGAAGCTCAAATCTCAGTGTTTTTCAAAACGATCTCGCAACCGGCGCGCGTTGGACTCGCGGCGATGAGGCCGGCACGACGGTGCGCGGCCTCATGATTAACGATCTTTCACTCCCCGCCGGACGCGAAATCGTGGCGGTCCTAGATTTTCAGCGTCGCTTCGGCGCGGATTACAAACTCACCGTTGGCTACCGCGCCTTCATAGCCGGTACCAGCTCGGACACAGCGACTGAAGGTTTAGCTGCTTACGATAAAGCTGACCACGCTTACTTAAACGTTGCGAAACACTTTTAACGGGGTTCGAACTTGAAAACTTCAGCTGTGCAGAACTTCAAAGCCTCATTCGCGAGCTTTCTCTCGAGGCACCCGCTCGTTTCGCTTTTTGCCGTCATCCTCATCGCTGCGACGGCTTGCGCGGGCCTGCCAAAACTTCATGCTAGCTACAGCTTTAAAGTTTGGTTTTCGTCGAACGATCCGGCACTCGTAGGTCTTGAAAAGTTCGAGCAGGAGTTCGGAAACGACGACAGCATCGTGATCGCTGTTCATAGCCCATCTGGCGTTTTCGACAATGCAACGGTGTCGTTATTGCGCGAGCTCACGGATGATCTTTGGAGAGTCAAAGACGTCATGCGCGTCGACTCGGCTACGAACCAACCGCTGGTTCGCTCGGTTGGCGACAACATTGAAATTGAACCGCTCCTCCCGACTCTCGAATCGCTTGAGAAGGCGAGCCAAAAAACTTTCATCGCTCAACAAGATCGCGAAGGTCGGCATCCAAGTTCGGTGACTGTCGTTGAGAGCAATTATCTCGATCGCAAAGATCTCGCAATGGCGGATCCGCACATGCCGGATTACCTCATCAGCCGCGATGCGCAGACGGCCGTGATCTACGCGCACTTAAAGCCGTCTTTTGAAAGCGACGTTCTTTACTCGGATACGGTGAATGAAGTTCGGGCACTTCTCAAAAAGTACGAAGGCAACGGGGATCACAGTTTCCACCTGACGGGTTCCGCCGTCGTCGCTTACGCTTTCCAAGAGGTCTCGACTGCGGATCTTATCTACCTTACGCCCATCGTTTTTTTCCTCGCAACGATTCTGCTTTATTGGACCTTCCGCTCATGGTCGGCCATTGCTCTTACTTTGTCGTTCCTTTGCCTCACGATTCTAATGACGTTCGGAATTGCGGGCTGGCTCGGACTCAAGTTCAATGTCATGACCGCAGCCTTGCCGAACATTTTGATCGCGACGACGCTCGCCGATGCGATTCACCTTCTCAGTGCGTTCTTTCTCGCTCGCGGCAAAGGCCTATCGAAACAAGAAGCACTCAAGTCTTCACTTGAGTCGAACATGGTGCCGACTTTACTCACGAGCGTTACGACGGTGCTGGGATTTCTCGCGTTCTGCACGTCGCAACTTGCGGCCGTGCGTGAGCTCGGGCTGCTCGCGGCAATCGGCATCATGGTCGCTTGGGTCGTGACGGTTGGATTGATGCCGGCCGCGTTGACCTATTTGCCGGCCGACGCCACCGTACGTGATGAGTCGGCTGGACCAAAATGGCGCGCCCGAATCACGAAGTACTTACTCTGGATCCAGCGTCACCGCGCTCCGATCATCGCTTCTTGGACGATTGCGTTCATCGTCAGCCTGGGGCTCGCAAGCCGCAATGAGGTGAACTCAGACGTTCTCAACTACTTCGCTGACTCCGTACCTGTTAAACAGGCGGACCAGTTTCTTCGTGATCATGTGGGGGGCTCGCGCGGAGTCGAGATCGTGATCGACAGCGGAAAAGCGGATGGCGTCAAAGATCCCGCCTTCCTAACGAAAGCCGATTCTCTTCAAGACTGGATCCGCCAGTACAACGGCGTGACGAAAGTGACGAGCATCGTCGATATCGTGAAAGACTTAAACCAAGCGCTTGAAGGTGATCAACACGATCAATTCAAGATTCCGGCTACCGAAGAGCAAGTGGCGCAACAACTCTTCCTCTACTCGATGAGCTTGCAAGCGGGCCAAGACCTTTCGTACTGGGCGACGATGGATTCCCGCAAGATGCGCGTCAAGGTCCTCTGGACGATTGAGAATTCGAAAGAGACTCTCTCCTTCTTGAAGCAGATGGAGTCGAAGTCCAAAGAGCTCGGTCTGAACGCGGCCGTCAGCGGTAAGTCGGCGCTTCTCCCCGCGATCAACGACCACATCGTGGAGACCTTCAACTCGTCAAACTGGCAAGCGCTCGCACTCGTTGCGATTACGATGCTCCTCATTTTCCGCTCTTGGAAGATCGGCTTCCTCGCGATGATCCCGAACGTGATTCCGCCGGCGTTTGGCGCGGCCGTCATGGCGCTTGCGAGCATCAACTACGATGTTGGCACGGTCCTCGTGATGAGCGTCGTGATGGGCATCGCGGTCGATGATACGATTCACTTCCTTACGCATTACACGGAGAAGACACGTCATCACGGACTTGCGCCGATCGACGCCATCACGGAAGTTTTCGAAGAAACAGGTCTCTCGCTCGTGCTCACTACGGTTATCCTGGTCGTAGGCTTCGGCGTCTTCGCGCTCGGTAAGTTCACGCCTTCGGTGAACTTCGGAACGATGACAGCTATTGCACTTGGTCTCGCGATCGGCGCGGACTTGTGCTTGCTGCCCGCGATCCTCATGAAAAAAGAAACTGTTAAGTCAGGAGTAAAGACATGAAGAATCGGACACGTGTTCCGAGTATGGCTCATTTAACTCTCTTGGGAGCCGCTCTCATGATCGTTGGTTTTCAAAACTGCGCGGTTCAGAGTGACTCGGCCCTCAAGCACTCTGGAGACATCAAGATCGGACTCGCGACACCTGAAGCGAGTGAAGAAGTGAAAGCCGCTTTCGTTAGAATTCTCGGCCGGCTCCCGAGCTCGGCTGAGCTCCAAGAGTGGACAGATGCTCTTGATTCGGGAAGCACTCTCGAAGACCTGATGGAAGAACTCATGCGGCAGGCGATGAGTCGTAACTGATTTGAGCATTTGGGGTTTCGATATTTGGTCTTTGATGGTGGAGGGCCGATGGCTCATAAGCGAAAGCATCTAGCGGTAACGGCGACGATCATTCTCCTCAGCGGATTGGTCTTGTCATATCAAGCTTGCGGTAAAATTTTTGAGTACGGCGACGATAACAAGTCCGTACAAGGGACCCGCATTCCCGCTAACTATGATCCTTCGCAGTTACCTCCGGGAACGCAAATTCCACCGGGCATGCAGCTACCTCCAGGCACCCAACTGCCTCCGGGAACGCAGCTTCCGCCTGGAACTCAGCTCCCTCCGGGCACGCAGCTGCCTCCGGGAACTCAGATTCCGGCGAACCTAGTTTCACTTGTAGTTCCCGCTTTCCCGGTTTGCGTCTTGGACGGTGCGGATTATGTCGGCTATTCACTCAAGAACAATACGAACTTGAAACTTGCGTTTGCCGACGTGAACGGCGCTCTCCACTGCGAAATCCAGGATAAAGATGGAGAAATTCGCAAACGGATCTTGAACGACAAAGCGCTCGTTGTTCCGAATGTCGACGTCGCGTGTCCGCAGCCTCTTGCGGCTGGCCAGTACCGATTGTCATTGATGGATAAGAACGTGACGAATCTTCAGATCAAGAAGTTCTATCCGGCGGGTGAAAAGACTTGGTACCACCGGAACCTTTTCTTCCTTGGTCTTTTCGTTGACGTCACGAAATCATCAACGGGTCAAACGACCGTCAAACTCGTGAAGGAAGAGCCAGCGCCCTATCTCTACGAGAGCGGATACGTGAACCGCGGAAACGGTTGCCGGTACTTTGACGATACCGATCCGTTCGACTTCTTCTGATCCGGATTTCAAATCAATCGTTTTTGGGCGCCGTTTGGCTTTTTGGCTAAGCGGCGTTTCCACTTTGAACTGGCGCACTTCATTGCAGTTTTTGACTGCACTCCACCTGCGTACTTCTCTCCTAAATCCCCAGAACCTGGCTATTTCGTAGGAAAATTAAGGCGCTGACGCCTTGAGAGTCCGCGTTTGAAAACTGCAATAGAGTGCGCCAGTTCCTTCGAGGTGCATAGGTTCTGGACACGTGTGTCTCAGGATGAGTGACGCCCCTTCTCCGAAAGTGTCCGGCTCTCAATCTGAATCGATTTAGACTGCGCATCTGTTTTGCACAGTCTTCAAATTGCGGCCATACGCGATGAACCGCGAGATGGCGTTAAGACGACGGATGGAGAAGGAGTCTGTATGCTTGCACGAGCAAGTGAAACTCTGGGAATACTATTAGCCATGCTGGCTTTGCCGTTCCTGGCACACGCAGAAAGCGCAGGCCAAAAGCGCGTCTCCTACGACAAGTACGCACTCCGTGACAATCCGAGCTTTACGAACGGATTGGTCCGCGGCAACGCGAAAGAAATCGACGACAAAGCCGAAATCACATTCACTCGCGAATCTCGCTGGAGCGTTGAAGGCGAAGCCGGTCGCACACGCTGGGAGAAAGCGGTCATCAAGAACACAAATGGCCAAGAGGAAATCGTATGGATTCCGGCCGACGGTGCAAACTTCATCAAAGAGAAAAAAGGACTACCGGTCGCACCGAAGCCTCTCCAAGCGAAAGCAGCCGCCGCGAATGCCGCAGCTGCATCTAGCGGTTCCTCACCTAACGCTGGTCAGCCTGGCAACCAGCAGGCCGCGGTAGCGCAAACGAACTCTCGGAGTATCGCGAGCGTTGCTCCACAATCGGTGAACGTGACTCCGCAAATGGGAGTCGCCGCAGCAGCTCCTGCAACGTCGAATGCTAACTCGCGACTTGCTTCAAGCCTCGCGCTGAATTCACCGGACATTGATATCTCGACGGGAAATTTCGGAGGTTCTTCGGGTCATCGCTCAAATAGCGGCTCTTCATCTTCGGGATCCGCTGGAAGTACGATCAACAGTCCTCCTTCGATCGCGTCCGGAAACAACACGTTTAACGATTTACCCGCTGATGGCGCGCAGAATCCAAACGCCCCGTTCAATCCGGTGCCACCAAAGAAACAGGTTCCTCCGAAAGATCAGGCGAAAGACGACAAAAAGAAAGACGAGAAAAAAGAGGAAGACGAACGCAAGAAGAACGAACTCTGTGTCAACAACCCGAAGGACTATAATAGTAAGAAGAACGAAAAGATCAAAAGGGCCTTTAAGGATCAAGAAGATCCCTTCGCAGCGGGTTGGCCGAAGCCAGACAACGCCGCGGTGGAAACCCAAAAGAACAAATGGGTCGTCATCGTGGAAGGGAAGCCTGCAAAGACATCCTCCCTGCAGGTGTGCTTAGACCTTAAGAAGAATGTTCCGTTCTACCGAAATCTTGGAAAGCGCTTCGACATAAAATCGGATCAGCCGACAAATCCTTCAAAGACAAAAGAAGCAACTTCGGTTGCAAGTATCGGAGCTCGAACGAACACGTCCTCGACTCGCATTGCGAGCGTAGCGAAGTAAGGAAGCTGGAAGACCCATGATGGCCAAACTTCGACTCGGTCTTCTTGCCGCGCTAGGTTTTTTCGTCACCGCTCCGGCGGAGGCGAAGAACGTCGATTGCAAGTTTACCGAGAGATCAAAAGTTGAGACGCTAATGGGAGCTCTCCCCGCTTCGGTTATCGGCTGGGTGAATTGCGGAACTCGCTATCCCGACGCCGGCATTTTCCTCGTTGTGAAATACAAAGACACCGACGAGGAGGCTCTACGCGAAGCTCTCATTCAGATCGGTCGCACGATCGATAACGCAAGCGATTCGGCGAAGCTTGTGACGCGAGCTAAGTTGAACGTGAAATCACGCCGCTACGAAATTCAGACCAAAAGCGATGGCGGCGCTGATCCGAGCACGATCCACTACTCACTAGCCGTCGAGTTGAAACCCAACGAAGGTTACGCCTTCGTTCATTCGACGAGTGAGCGCGAAACCCAGCTCGCACGCCGCACTCTTGACTTCCTCCACGACGGCTTTCAAGATCCGTCGTTCCTCGCCGACATCGAAAAGACCGCGGCTAAGCCCGCACAATCCCTCACGGCAAATTGAGCTACCCGGCCTCGATCTAGACCTTTCTCCAGGCTCGGAGGACGGAAAAATCGACGAAGAAGATGTACTTTCCTCATTTTGACGTCATCATCTTCATTGGGAGGGTTTCGACGTGAAGGAAAAGTTCGCTCAAGCTTTGTTCAAAACAAAAGGATCGCGCATCGTTAAAATCGAAAGTGCGATGCCGCAGGATCCTTCAGAGCTCGTAACAACTCTTCACTTTTCCGACGGAACGATGCTTTCGACCCGCTACTGGCGCCTTCTCTGCGACGGTCGGCCCTTGATCAGCTCTTTTGATCACACCCAAAACTACAAGCTAAAAACTCCCACGCACGCGCCTGAAGAACTCATGGCGGAACTCAATGAGAAAACTCTCTGGATCGCTTCTTGCGATGAAGAAACCGGCGATTTGACTCTCACGTTTGAAGGCGACATGAAGCTTGAGATTTTCAATTTCTCCGCCAACGAAGTTTGGGAGATTCGCTTCGCTGACGGTTTCAAAGAATTCTCGAACTACGTTCTGGACTGAGTTTTATTGAAGAACAGGCTGCTGATCGTTGCAGTCGTTTCGACGGTAGCTCACGAGAAGTTCGATGAGCTGATCCTTCTGAACGGGCTTCGGCAGGAAGTCGCTAAAACCCGATCGGACGGTACGTTCTCTCTCCTCTTTCATGGCGTGAGCCGTAAGCGCGACGATCGGCGTCTTGAGCCCAGCTGCGCGAAGTCTTCTCGTTGCCTCGTGTCCGTCCATGCGCGGCATTTGTACGTCCATGAGGACGACGTCAAACTCTGTATCGAGCGCCTTCTCCACACCTTGATACCCGTCATTTGCGATTTCAATCGATGCACCTGCACGCGTAAGAAGAATCTTGAGAAGCGCTTGGTTATCTGGCGAATCTTCGACGAGCAGAACTCGCAACCCCGTAAGGACTCCACGATCCCGTTCATTGGTTGGTCGCGACTCGTTTGAAAACCGAATCGCTTCTGTTCCGACGAACTTTGTTCCAGGCGTAACACCTACGCGAATCCGTGAGACAAACGTGCTGCCTTTACCAAGTTCACTCTCGACAAGTCTGAAGTCTCCCCCCATGGCTTGCGACAGGCGTTTGGTGAGAACTAGGCCCAACCCAGTCCCGCCGAACTTTCGCGTAGTGGAAACGTCAGCTTGCATGAACGGTTGAAAGAGGTTGGCAGCTTGCTCGGCAGAAATTCCGCGGCCCGTGTCGCGCACGGAAAAGCTAAGAGAATCTCCTTGGAAACTCACGTTCATCTCAACGACTCCGCGCGAGGTGAATTTGATCGCGTTGCCGACGACGTTGGTGAGGATTTGGCGGATGCGAACCGGATCCGATACGATACACTCGGGAATCGACGAAGTCGCCGCGACGGAGAATTGAATCGCATTCTCCTTTGCCCGGAAACCCATGAGCGAAGAGAAATCAGCAAGAAGCTCCGGAAGCGAAAACTCGATTTTTTCAATGACGACCTTGCCGGCTTCCACTTTGGCCAGATCAAGGATGTCGTCAATGATGCGAAGAAGCTGGCCAGAGTTGCGGTCGATGACGGCTAGATAATCCTTCAGCTCGTTCGGTGAAAGCGTAGGGTCTTTCATTAAATCGACAAAGCCCATGATAGCGCCCAACGGCGTGCGAATTTCGTGACTCATATTCGCGAGGAAAGCGGACTTTGCTGAATTCGCGGCTTCGGCGGCTTCTTTTGCTTGCAGCAACTCTTCAGCGTGCCTCACTTCCTGCGTGCGATCCTGCGCGAGGATCACTGTACCGCGCACGACCCCGTTTTCGTCACGGTCAGGAATAAAGGAGTTCGACAAATATCTTTTGTTTCCTTGGCTGTCGTGCGTATCGACTAGAATCTGCTGCGGTTCTCCTCGAAGAGCCGCATCGATCGCGCTCTTCCGTTGCTGAAACCCGCCTTCGTCGACGAGATCCTGGACACGCATTCCAACAACCTCTTCGGGCCTTTTACCAAACACTTTTTCATATTGTGCGTTCGCGAAGGTGTAGCGGTAATCCGGCGCAATGTAGCCGATCATGGCGGGAACCGCGTCGGTCACAAGACGGAAGTGATGCTGGCTTCGCTTCAGATCAGCCATGACTTGGCGCTCGGTCGTAACGTTCTCCATCGCGCCAATCATGCGAATGGGCTTGCCGAACTCATCGTGCAAAACGAAACCACGATCCCTTACCAACGCAAACGTGCCGTCTCCTCTTTCGAACCAATATTCATCGCTCCAATGGTTACGACCGAGTTCCATGAGCTGATGAATTTCTCGTGAAACACGTTCGCGATCGTCGTGATGGATGTGGTCGATCCACCATGATCCGGTCGTTTTCCGCAGGGTCGCCGGATAACCGAGCTCCGACGAAATCGCCTCGTTCCATTCAATCGAGTTTGAAAGGAGATCCCAATCCCAAATCGCATTGCGGGTCGCCCGCGTTGCCGTCTCGAACCGAACTTGAGAATGCTTCAGCTGAGACGTGAGTTCCTGAAGTTTCTCGCGCTCGATTTTTCTTTCGTGAATATCCGTATCAGTTCCGTACCAGCGTCTGATCTTGCCATTCTCATCATACGTTGGTTGGGCGCGGAAGAGGTGCCAGCGGTACTCTCCCGAGATCGCGCGCAGGCGGCATTCGACTTCGTAGGTTCCACCACTTTTCAAAACGCTATCCCACAACGGCAGAAGCTGCTTCAAATCATCGGGGTGAATGGCTTGCATCCATCCGCCGTTGAGACTCAGCTCTGGCGAAAGGCCTGTGTATTCCGTCCAACGACGATTGAAATAATCGACGTGCCCCAATGCATCGGCACCCCAAACTATCTGCGGCATCGAATCCGCAAGCGCGCGGAACTCTTGAACGCTGTCCTCGATCCGTTGGCGCGCAAGGATCCGCTCGGTGACGTCGAGCGATGTCCCACTAAAACGCGTGGGTTGTCCTTTTTCATCAAGTAAAATTTGTCCTCTGGCTTCGATCCACCGGATACTTCCATCAGGGCGAACGACCCTATACTCCGTTGTGAAAATTGAATGAGCCGCGATGGCCCTCTCAATTGCCTCGATGGTCTTTTCGCGATCAAGCGGATGAATCCGTTCCAACGCCGCTTCGAGGGTTTCGGGAAACGTCTTGAGGTCGACGCCCCAGTCTTCTGCCATCTGAGGACTCAGAGTTGTTCGGCGCGATTCCAAAGCGACTTCCCAAAACCCGACGCGGGCTGTTTTGATCGCTTGAGCAAGCTGCTCGCGACTTCGACGAAGTTCTGTATTTGCGGCTTGAACTTCCTGCGCTCGGAGGATGACTTCCGCTTGCATCCGCACGATTTCATTTTTTAAGCCGGCCGGGGCGTCTTTATCTTCATGATCTTCGGCGAACCTCGTGACGTCTTCGGCGCTGTGAACGATATACAAGATCTCGCCTTGAGCATCGAGAACAGGAAAGTTCATCGGGCTCCAATAGCGACGCTCGAAAGTCCCATCAGGTCTCTGCACACTGTATTTTTGAAGAGCCATGACATCTGGACGCCGATCCTGGATCACTCGTTGAAAAGACTCGTTCAAAGCGTGAACACCGGTTGCCGTTGGATCATTCGCATCATCGGGAAACGCCTCAAAAACGTGCCGACCCGCAATATCTCCCAGCGTCTTCATCGTACTCTCGAGATAACGTCGATTCGCGGTCAGGATCTTTAAGTCCCTATTGAGGACGAGGTAAGCTCCCGGCAGGGAATTAAAGAGGCTCTGAAACTCGGCCTCAGTTTCGTTCTTCACGCGCCGTTGGGTGCAATAAAGGAAGTCGTCTGCGGCTTTGTTAATGCTGATCTCGATGAAGCGACTCACGATGACCGCCGCTTCGGACGAAAGTGGCGTATCACCGGTACCTAAATTAAAAATTGTTTCCTGGAGTAAACCGTACTCCTTGATGACGTCTTGAAGACGATAGTCTTGGCTCTGCGCTCGTTGCCGACCGTGTTCTGCACCCAGCTTGATGACTTGGGTTAGCTCTTTGATTCGACCGGGTTCCTTTAAAGCACTGCCTAAATGGTTAAGGAGTTCAGGTAGATGATCTCGCAGATAGAATGAATCTTTATCGCGGGCGCTTGCGACTTCCTCTCTTACGCGCCTCATCCACGCGCCGAGAATTTGTTCTTTTTCTTTGATCAGGCGGACTGACAAAGCTTCTTTGGAAACGACGATCCCGCCATCTAACTTAGACGCCACTTGACTCCCCGTTCAGCTCATTTGCAGCGGTGACCATACACGCAGGAGTTTCAACTTTCCAAAAGATAACCGTGCGTTAAAAAGCCTCCACAGTCGGGGCTCAGTTGTGGCGATCCAACACAAAAAAAGAGCCTGCCCGGAGGCAAGCTCTTAACGCCGGAGCGTCATCGATTTCGGGCTTTGGAGTTAGAAAGTCTTTGTAATGCTGAAGACGAATTTTTCGTTGCGCTCGACTTCGGTTTTCAAACCGGCAGCGTCGACGAGCTTCACATCAGAATCGATGTAGGCGATCTCTGACGTCCAACCTTCGTTAGCGTACTGAAGCGCGACTTTCGTATCGAGGTAGTTGCTAAGAAGCGCAACTTTCTCATCACTAAACGTGGTGTAACCAACCGCAGGGACGATTGAAACTTTCTCGTCGAGCTTCCAAGCGTA
>SYLX01000205.1 GCA_005808505.1 Bdellovibrionales bacterium
AGCTACCAGGCTGCTCCACCCCGCGACAAGAATGAATGCCTAAAGTTCACGTACCGTACAGTTGCGCCCCGATTGAGTCAACCACGCATTCAAAGAATTCTTAAAAACCCGGAGTTTTAGCCAACTTATTAAGCAACACTCAATCTTCGTCAGAACAATCGCTGAAGCTTCGAGCAGATTCTGATCAGATCCTGAGCTCCCGAGGTACTCCGGGCCTTCGAGTCGTGAGCCTCGAGACAAACCACTCCCCACTCACGTTTGCCACGTCTTCCAATGCTCCCGGCTCCTCAAACAAATGCCCTGCTCCATGCACAGTATGAAATTTTTTAGGCGCACTGATTAGGGCAAACGATTGTTGATTCCAAGTCAAAACAGGCTCATCGCGATCGCCAACGATAAATAAGCACGGCACACTCGTCTGCCGAAGGATCGAGTTTGCGAGATCCACACGCCCTCCACGCGAAACCACAGCCTTTACGTCTACCTCGCGTTCATAAGCTGCAAGCAACGCGGCTGCAGCACCCGTGCTTGCGCCGAAGAGTCCAATCGCCAATTTTGAGAGCTGATAGTCCTCCTTCACCCACTCAAGAATACGCTCTAACCGATGCGCGAGAAGATCAATCTTGAATACATTTGCGTGCGTTTGACTTTCTTGGGGTGTTAGCAGATCGGCGAGCAGAGTAGCTAATCCCCGCTTGTTTAGCTCACGCGCGACAAACTGATTCCGGGGACTATGCCGACCACTGCCACTGCCGTGAGCAAATATCACGAGTCCTTCCGCTCGCGGCGGTACCGTCAGAAACCCAGTTGTCCTGAACTCGTGGCTAACAATTGGAACTTCAAGGACCCTGCCCGCAAGCACCTGCACGACTTCGGCATCCTCAACTTGATCGAACCTCTCGTAAAATTGCGAGACCGCGTAGAACACTTCAGGCACGTGAGAGCTCACGACCGTGGCACCTGCCCTCTTCAAGAGCTGTTCCGCCGTTTGCGAAATGACCGGAGCCGCAACGATCACCTCACCTGCCCCGCTCTCTTGCACGCTACGAACTCCAGCCAACATCGTCGAGCCGGTGGCCACTCCATCATCAACGAGAATCACGCATCGGCCTCTCAGATCGAAGGAGCGTCGGTGAGCCGTATATAGAAGCCTTTTCGCATGAAGCTTGTTGATCTCCTCGCGCGCCACCTCGGCGATTTCTTGTTCGCTCAACGCTTGTCGGAGTCGAACATCCCCGAGAAAGATGGCACCCGCTTCCGTTACCGCGCCGATCGCAAGTTCCGGCTGATGAGGATGAGGCAATTTATGTACAAGTAGAAGATCGAGATCCGCTCCCAAATCATCGGCCACCACCTTTGCCATCGGGACAGCTCCTCGAGGAATCCCGAGAACCAACGGTTTGTGCGAAGAAGATGACTTGAGAACTTTTCGGAGTTCTTCGCCAAGAAGTCGCGCGGCTTCGTCGCGATCGCGAAATATCATCACTTACCTCCGTCGCCCGGTGAGCACGCGGTCATCTTGCGCGCGATGGGTCACTTTTTGATCATGCTTCGGTTACGCCCTCGTGAAGATTGCCGCCGCAGAGGCTCAAGAAACGTGAACAAGCCTTCTCAATTGTTTCATGGCTTCTGCGCGAAATTTTTCGTGCGCTTTGGTTCTATCGCTTCTTTGGGGATGCGAAACTTTTCGCCTCCACCAAGGAGTCACAAAAGGAAGTGTGACGAAGAAGGAGCATTTCAGATGGAAGCTCGCACTCAGCATCAACACGCGACCTTGAATTGGTCGCTACTCTCGTATGCAGCCCCATTTGCGATAGCTGTCGCCGCCTTGCTTTTCGCTCGACGTGCGAATGCGCCAACCGAGCTGATCTCAAAGAGGAAGGCATCGCCGTTCGATATTGATTTACCACCGGCCCCATAACTTTAGCTCTCTCTTAAAGGAGGATCTATGAAAACGATCGCATTCAACGGCCGCCCCAGCAATACGCTGACTTTCGCTCTCGTGCTCGGCGGCTTACTTGGCTACTACTTCTACCGTCGTCAGGGCGGCAGCGTGAACTCGCTGGTTTCGGCTGGCCGCGGCTACGTTGATCGCGCACGCGATCTCGTCAGCAATGCAGCTCCCTCGATTCGCGGCAACGCGAACCAATCGCGCGGCGTTCAGGAGATCTCGACTTCTCCTGAAGCTCTCGACGGTTTGCCGACGGCGTAACGGCGTCCGCACGAAAGTGCGGAAAGTCAGCCACCCAATTAACGCGTGATACGATCCGGGAGACGATCCCGGATCGTTTTCCAAGAAAAATGAAGTTTGCCAATCTTTGCGCCGTAAAGCGCTTCGGCGATCACCATCAAAACTTCTCGATGACATCGTTGACCGATCTTGCAATGACAAACAAGATACACAGTTTTTGTTGAGGCTATTTCTGCCAGTCGCTTCAGCTGCTCCAAGCCTTCTTGGCTGAGCGTGAATTTTTCTTCGTACGCCACATCATCGAAAGCTTTGTCGTGGTCTCTAGTCTCATCTTCTTTCGCCTTGAATTCCTCAAGCAGTGCTTTGGTTGGCGCTAGTTCGCCGATATATTCATCGTGCAACGTTTTTTTGAGATAGCGCGGATAATAGCGCGTAACGACCGCGACGTGGCCATGACGCTTGGTGATCCGAGAATTCGAGACGTCTTCAACCGTCGCTTGCTTGAACATCGTTCGACGTTAAGCGCGCTCTTTGCGTGCGGCCAGACCAAACGCAACAAGCGCCAAACCTAAATCGACAAAGCGCATCTTCGATGCCGCGTACGAAGGTTGAAGCCCAGGCTGGAAAACGGGAGCTGGACGCCCTTGCTGTGGTTTATCGTACTTCGACCACTTCCAGGCCTTATGGCCTAGCGCATTTTTCGGTCTTTCACCGTGCGCAGGCTCTTTTCGCTCACCTTTGTTTTTTCCATCCGGAGCGTAGTGCTCAGCGAGCGCATTGATTTCGCTTCCGAGAAGGATCACTAATCCTGCGATATAGAGCCAGAGCATCAAGATGATGACTGCTCCAATAGAGCCGTACGTTGCTGCGTAATCGCCGAAATTTTCGACATAGAATCGAAACGCGAGCGAAGCCACCGCCAAGATGACCACACCCATGACGGCGCCCGGAGTGATGAACGTAAACTTCTGCTCGACGTCGGGACCGTAGTAATAAGTCAGTGAGAACGCGCCGAGGAGGAGAAGCGCAATCACAACCCACCGGAAGATCGCAAAGAAAATGAGAAGCGGAGCGCTCATCCCCAATTGATCGCCCAGCCAGCTTTGAAGTACGCCGCCGAATACGATCAGCGAGAACGCACCGACGATCAGAATGCCGAAGAGAATCGTCAACAGAACAGCCGTACCCCGCACTTTCCAGAACGGTCGGCTTTCTTTTACGTCATAGGTAATATTGAGCTGTTGCATGATCGCGTACAGACCGCTCGAAGCAGCCCAGATCGTTGCGAGTGCACCGAAAGAGAGCAAGCCGCCACTTTTGTTGCGGGTCACCTCCGAGACGACTCCCTCGACCATCTTCACGGCATCGCCCGGCATCGCCTGTCGAAGCGCATCCATCACCGCCTGGTGCAAATTTTCGATCGGTAAATATGGAATCAGAGAAAGTAAGAAGATGAGCGCCGGAAAGAGCGCCAAGAGCAGGTAGTAGGCCAGTGCCGCAGCGCCGTTGAAGACATTGTCGTTACTGATCTCTTGATAAAGATCCGTGAGCCATTTTTTCTTCGGAACACTCATACTCGCGGCAACGCCCATGTTTTGATTCTCCTTCCGTGCAGGATCAACTGATGAACCAGGTGGATCAATTTTTGTTCTGAACCGAAATTCAAGCGAAACAGCCCACTCAGTGGAGCGACTGTCGAGCAGACCTCAACCTAGCAAAATCGGGGGATTTGCGAGAAAAGAAAGAGCAAGACTTCCTTCATGAAAACGACACAAGCTCTAAAGGTATGATCGCGATAGACTCAACTCAGAAATCGGTTGTGACATGTGTTCTCAACGAGATTGTTGATCAAACCTCTGCTCGATAGCACGAACTG
This sequence comes from Bdellovibrionales bacterium, assembly GCA_005808505.1. GTDB lineage: Bacteria > Bdellovibrionota > Bdellovibrionia > Bdellovibrionales > JAMPXM01 > SYLX01. The sequence goes on from SYLX01000205.1 coordinate 4,068, forward strand.
AATGATGACGATGCCTTCAGAAATCCAAAAATGGCTGAGCCAAAAATTCGGAGAGTCGAAACCACCACCCGGCTGGAGTTACAATCCATCGGCTCCGCTTGAGCGCGCGCCGATCGTTGCGTTAGCGATCCTCGGGCTCGGGCTCTCAGACCCGGGACGATTAACGGGACGAGAAATTCTACTTCCCACGGCCCTCGCACTCACTGCGGCATTCGGGGTCCTGGGCAGCTCTCGAAGATGGGAAAAAAAGCCGTGGCTCGTGAGCAGCTTCGGCTTGGCCGCAGGCCCTCTGGTTTTCACGGGCGCGACCGTCCAACTCGTTCGGATGGCTGCCGAAAATGATTGGCAAACAAAACCCGTTTTGAAGATTGCGGCTGCCATGATCACGATTGGTCCCGCTATGGATGAAGTGCTTGCGAGTTTACAGCACGTGCGTTCAAGCTGGCTTCAGGGCCGATCGGGCTGGCGTGCTTTCTTTGGTCTGACGCCTAAACGTAGAACTGTGCGCGTGCTCGAGGGGCCGTTATGATCTCAGCTTTGCTTCTCGTTGGCCTTGGTATTTGGCTCATACTTGCGCCTACCAATTTAGGTTACGCAGACTCAACGTCCGGAGCCTTCAGCGCACTTGCTGGATCCCTCCTCGCCGCCTGCGCAACTCTTGCTGTCTCCGAGGTCTTGAGTTCTTTCAGATGGCTGTGCGCATTGATCGCGATCGGTATTCTCTTTTCGCCAGGTTGGCTTCCCGAGACTGATCCCTCGTCAATTGTCGTCAATGTCATTACGGGGCTACTCGGTCTAAGCTTAAGCTTACTGCCGAGACGAAGAAAACATACTTACGGTGGCGGATGGCGTGCACTCTGGAAAGCGCGCGACACGGCACTAAACAAAATTACTTGGAGCTAGGTTTCTTTCGAAGACCGATGAGGAAGATTTCTTTTGAGATCGAGCGCGTGCTTTCGGGCTTCAGAGCCTCGACCCGTTCAAATTCTTTTTTGATCGCGTTCCGGAGTTGTCCGAACTCACCACTTTGAAAGAATTTGCAAACAAACGTACCGCCCGGCTTCAGAAATCTGAGCGCTACATCCAAAGCCAGCTCGCAAAGCGCCATCGATTTAGCTTGATCAGCCGATTTGATACCGGTCGTTTTCGGCGCCATATCTGAGATCACGAGATCAAATGGCGGAACGAACCCGTGTTCTCTGAACACCTCTTCAAGATTTAGATCGTAGAGGTCGGCTTGTATAAAGACCGCATTCGGCAGGCTCACGGTGACCGGCGAGAGATCCACACCCAAGACCCGACCATTCTCGCCGACTTTTTGCGAGGCGAATTGGGACCATGACCCAGGCGCTGCGCCTAGATCCAAAACGGTCTGACCACGTCGGAAGACTTTAAATTTTTTGTCGATTTCCTCGAGCTTGTAAACGGAGCGAGCCGCGAAGCCCTCTTCTTTTGCTTTCTTGAAAAACCGATCTTGAGGATTGTAACCCACGGAGTCTCGCGCCTTTGTGCTTGGGTGATTCTTCGGGTGGAATCGAGGCGCTGATCATGTCGACTTGAAAGCGTCGCTGCAAGCGGAAAGTCGGCATTTGCCAATCTTTACCGGCTCATCAAGCGGCCGTAGCGGAAGCTTCGAAGGGAATTTGCAAACAACACTGACGCTCAGCTGTGAAAACGCAAACACACTCGCCCTCAACGCATAGGCAACGACCTAAAGCGAACATAGCGCCGTGCGAAGCATTGAGTTCGCGAACCAAAGCTTGCGCGCGATCAGAACCGAGGCTTCCTTTCGGAAAACGCAACAGCGAAACGTGACTCTTGAAACCTTCTGCGAAAGTCTTGGTTGGCATCCGTCCGCTAACGATCTCAACGGCTTGTTGGAAGTCGCCTTGAGCCTCCAAGGATAGGACAAGGTAATCGTAAGGAGTCGAAGTCCCCTGCAAGATTTCAAAACCAGTTGCGCGAGTTTGGAAGCCGGAATCCGCAATCTCGCTTACCGTTTGTTCGACAGTTTCAAAGCCGACACTCCCCAAGCCGTAAGCGATCGAGACATGAATCGACTCGCTTGCGTCTTCACAGATCTGACCCTCACTCGACAACGACTCACGCAGTCCATTGCGGAAGCGTGTCATCGCTCCATTTTTGATCTCGACCGAAATGTAAGCGTTCTCGATTTGGCGGCCCACTAGGTGATCCATCCTTCGCAACTCAGTTTCGCTGTCTCGTTGCATGAACAAAGGAATATCACACCTTCAGTTGTTATCGACCCTTCACATCTGAAAAAACGCGGAAACCAAATAATTCGTTAGCGGTGAAATGGGATAGTTAGGTTGGGATCAACTGAGTCTCCCATCCTAGTGACGCAGGCGGCTTACTCATCGTGGAAAGAAACGTGGTGACTCTACAGTTCAGAAAAGTTTCTGCTCGATAAGTGCCCGAGCTTCATTGTGAAGTTAAGAACGGAAGTTTTCTTTCATGTCTTACGTTACGGAGATCGTAAGAAAGTGAATCTCAGTAAATATTCGGTTTACTCGACCGCACGCAATAAACCTGAGGCGTCATCTCTCACTCCTGCTCAACTCCTTAATCCTCTCATCGTGGTTCGTGAGATACCTCACTCTTAAAACTGAAAAGATCCGCGAGTTTGCGTTTGCTTTTTTGGACCTTTCTTGACAGTTCGCTTTGCGACCTCATCTTTTCTTCATGGACAACACACTTTTCAACAGACCACTTCCTGTCTTGGCTCTTCGCAACTTGGTGCTTTTTCCCGGTGTGACGGTGCCGATTCGCGTTGGACGCGCGCAGAGCATTGCGGCGGTTCGAGCGCTTCGTTCAGGATCCAATGACAAGGAAACGACGGGGCAGCTCATCGCTGTTCTGCAACGACCTTTAGATCAGAAGGAGCACATCTCCCCAGATGAGCTCCACCGCGTGGGCGTTCTCTGCCAAATCGAGCGAGTCCGCGGAAACGAAAAAGATGGCTTTCAACTTGTGGTGCGCGGAATCGAACGAGTGCGACTCGTCGATCCTCACGAGAGCGCAGGCGCTCTTCGTGCGGTAGCCGAGCCTATGCCCGAATCTCCTGATGCGGATCCTGCTACGCTCAAGGCGTTGCTCGAAAGCACGAAGACTTTAGCCAAGCAAATTCTTGAGTTCCTTCCTGCGGGCTCTGACCAGATGGTTACGCTCGTGGATGGAATTTCGGATTTGGATTTCTTGATCAATATCGCCGGCGCGAACATCGATATCCCGATTGAGCAGAAGCAAGAGTTGCTAGAGATTCCCTCTCTCAAAACGAGAGCTTTACGCCTTTTGGATCTGATGCAACACGTGCGTGATGAGCTCAAAGTTCGTACTGAAATTCGCGACAAGATGAGTTCAAAACTCGGCAAAAATCAGCGCGAAGCGATTTTGCGCGAACAACTTCGCGCGATCCAAGAAGAACTTGGCGATGGTGACGACACGGGTCCTGGTGGCAAAACCAGCGAAGACTATCGCAAGAAAATCGATGACGCCGGAATGCCAGACGACGTGAAGAAAGTCGCGCTCGACGAGCTTCGTCGTCTCGAGACGCTAGGCAATCAGTCGCCAGAGACGCACGTGATCCGAAATTATTTAGATCTTCTCGTCGCGATGCCGTGGAAGCCGGATGCCGAGCAAGAGATTCATCTTCAGAATGCGCGCGGCGTTTTGGACACGGATCACTATGGCCTCGATAAGATCAAAAAGCGTTTGATTGAGCACTTAGCCACGATGAAGCTGAAAGAAGGCGGACGCGGTTTGATCTTGCTCTTTGCCGGACCTCCCGGAGTCGGAAAGACAAGCCTGGGCCAATCGATCGCGAAAGCTCTCGGACGCAAATTTGTTCGTGTCTCCTTGGGCGGCGTTCGTGACGATGCCGAAGTTCGCGGTCATCGTCGAACTTACATTGGCGCGATGCCCGGAAGAATCATTCAAGGGATCAAGCGCGCCGGCAGCCAAAACCCTGTCTTTCTGCTCGACGAGATCGATAAATTAGGTCGTGGTTACCAGGGTGACCCTGCAGCGGCATTGCTTGAAGTTTTGGATCCAGAACAAAACGGAACGTTCACGGACCATTACATGGACGTGCCTTATGACCTTTCAAAGGTTCTCTTCATCGCGACGGCCAACAGCTTGGAAACGATTCCTGGCCCCTTGCTCGATCGGATGGAAGTGATCGAACTCAGTGGTTACACGACCGCCGAGAAGCTGCACATTGCGAAGAATCATCTTCTTCCCAAGCAGCTTGAAGATCACGGAATCAAGCCTGAGCAAATGTCGATTAGCGACGAGGCTCTGCTGCAAGTGATCTCGCACTACACTCGCGAAGCGGGCGTGCGTGATCTGCAGAGAAAACTTGCTGGTCTTGCACGAGCCTCGACAACGAAAATCGTTGAGGGCGCTTCGAATGTGCGAGTTGAGATGAAAGACCTCGAAGAAGCTCTAGGACCTTTGCGCTTTGATCACGAGGTGACCGAGAAGATAACTCCTCCGGGAGTTACCACCGGTCTTGCTTGGACGCCGGTGGGAGGAGAAATCCTCTTCATCGAATCTGCCCTCATGCCAGGGAACGGGCGACTGACGCTCACGGGTCAGCTCGGTGAAGTGATGAAAGAGTCGGCGCAAATTGCTCTGACGTTGATTCGCAGTCGACTGCCGCAAGTTTCGGCTTCGCTTGAGTTCGATAAACGAGATTTGCATATCCACGTCCCAGCGGGAGCCATCCCGAAAGACGGGCCCTCGGCGGGTATCGCGATTCTGACTTCGATCGCATCGCTCTTTAGCGGACGCGGGGTCGATCCGAAACTTGCGATGACCGGCGAAGTCACTCTTCGTGGCGCCGTGACGCCCGTTGGAGGGATCAAGGAGAAAGTGATAGCGGCTCACCGGGCAGGAGTTGAACGCGTCATTCTCTCGCGCAAAAACGAAAAGGATCTTCGTGATGTACCGGACGAGGTGCGCTCGAAACTGAAGTTTCACCTCGTTGATGACGTAGCCGAAGTTCTCCGATTTGCGCTGAACCTCGATATTCCTGCGCTTGATCCGAACACAGGATTGTGGGGCCCGCTGCCCGCGAATCCTGGAAGCAATCAAGCGCCGATGTCGGTAGCTTGATTTGAGCCTTGGGTCATCAGGGATGAACAACTGATCCGAAAAGCAGGGCCTTGAGTTCTTGGATGAATTCAAGGCCCTTTGTGTTTTGCCGCCAAGCTGTTTTGCAGTGCATTACTTTCGCGTCTCTAAGGCTCCACTCGCGCTGGTCCGGACCGGGAAATTGGTAATTGACGCACAAAGGTCCGACGTTGGAAAACTTTAGTGTGAGAATTTTTGACTTCCCCTTCCCGATTGAGATTGGGTCCGTTTGCGACCTCGATTTCATGCCGAACGGAACTCCGCTGACAATTCAGGGTTCTGAGTCGCACCAGGTGATAATCTGGGGGCAGGACCGTTTAGCGCTTCCTGAGAAGTGGACGTCTCCCGAATTCCCATTCATTCGTTATCTCCCCGATGGCCGTCTTTTGGTGGCGGACTCAGGCTACAAGCTGGCTCGCGAGAAGAACGCCTGGATTCTGAATTCACGCGGAAGTGTTGAGAGTCACTTTGAAATCGGCTCCGCCGCCGTGGAAGTTGCGGGGCTGTGGGGCTTAATTGCGGTCGCTTATCATCCTCTTTCGGCCCGAGCACACGGGCACCAAATTCAGCCGCTCCAGAAAACGGGAATCGCTTTTTTCGACCTGCAAGGTCGATTGGTTATGGGCTTTAACCAGGAAGCGGCCAGAGTCGGCGTAAACGTCGAAAACGTGCGTTGTATGACCGCCCTGTCTCGCTCCCAGCTGCTGTTTGTTCCGGAACGATTGACCGTAAAAGGCCAAGAGGTTGAAAATCCGGTGGTTCTTTTTGACTGCGCGTCACGCAGACCCAAGATTTACTCAAGTCCCAAGCCCAGAGCGGAAGCCGTGACGATGAACGACAACTTTATCCACCTCGCAAGCCCGGAAGGCTGGGAAGATCAAATAATTACATTTGACGCCGAGACGAAAATCAGCCAACATCGCGGGGAATTTTTAGGAGTTTTCCGTGGTATCGAGGGCGGCGCCTTCTTGGCTCAGCTCTCCAGTGCGGACTACGCGGTGATCGTTCCTGGAGTTCCGGAAGAGGCAGTTCCTTTTGCCGGTCCATCGAGTGGACAAGAAGTCGTCCCGATTTGAACTCGAAAAATCGCGACCTTTGAATTCGATTTTGAACGTGAACAGGTTTTATTTTTTAGTCTGAGGGTTTTAAGGAGACACATGGCTCGTTTGGCAATGAGAGTGAAAGACAAGAAGAGAGCGGCACTCGCTGCGAAATACCAAGCAAAACGCAACGAATTGCGCACTCGCGCGGTTGATATGAAGCTTTCGGATGACGAGCGCGCTGAAGCTCGCACAAAGCTGAATAAGCTCCCGAAAAACAGCGCTCCGACTCGTCAACGCAACCGTTGCCAATTAACAGGCCGTCCACGTGGTTACCTCGGTAAATTCGGCATCTGCCGTAACGAGTTCCGCCGCTTGGCGAGCTTCGGTCAGATCCCTGGCGTAACTAAAGCCAGCTGGTAATCTGTTAAGCCATTCTCGATGAAGACTGAAGGCCGACCCACTGGGTTGGCCTTTTGCTTTTCTGAATGACCTTCGTGATGTCCAACTCCCGCGCCGGCGATTTCAAAAATTAAGCGCCCCAGCCAGAGACTCGCCGACACCAACAAGTTTTGTTTATTCAACTTTCTCGATAGCCCTTTGTCTAGTTTTCAGGTTTAGGACTGCGCATCGCTCCCGGACTGCCGGAAACTAGTCCTATGAAACAAACTCTAGCAGCATCGAATTGGGGTCGCCCAATCTCTCTCATCTCGACGGCCATGCTTGTGCTCTCTTGTGCTCAAGCTTCTCCTCCAGGTGATCCAGTTAAGCTCACGGAGAAAACAAAAGACACTCTCGGCTGCGGCGTCGCCTTCGAAGATGACTTCTACGATAGCCTCTACGCGTTTCTCCAGGATGGAAAAGAGCTCCCGAACGTGTCAGCGGCTACTACGCAGTTTCATCAGTTTGCAACCTCACCGCGATTTGCCAAACTCAGCGAAGAAGAACGCGCGCAGTTAAAATCAACTTTGGCCGATCTCTACAAGCTCGTTGCGATCGAAGCGATCGAAACACTCTCAAAACCCTCTGAGGGAGCCTTCAAGCCCCTTGAAGCCGTCTCTTCCATGGAGATGGGAGCTCGCACGACACCCGCAAGAGAAAGCCTTCAGGACCGCGCACGTCTGCTCTTTGATCGCATCGACGCCATTGCAAAAAGCGCCGGCATCGACGCGAGCTGCACTCCTCAAACCGAGCCGACTTTTCAGCCGGAAGGACTAGAGCCGAAGGGCAACCTCTTCGGCGATTGGAAACGCACAAAACACGCGGCCGTTTACGGTGGACTGAAAGCCTTGGCAACGGCCTACCAAAGCTGCGAGGCCGCCCAGAAAACGGCGTTAAACGACGATACGCCCGATCTAAAGGGGATCAAAAAGGTTGGCCTCCACGAAGATAAGATCGGCACGAAACGGGTCATCGACGATCTTGATCGTTTGATCTCGACCCATCCCTATTTAAGCGACTACCGGAAACCAGGCTCAAGCTGCTTCAACGTTCTCGCAAATCCCATGATTTACGACTACGGCGGCAAGCCGCACACGACAAGCTCCTCGGAAGCACTCGACTTCTTCAAAGACGATGGCTCGGGAACCAAAGTTCTCGGCATCGACTGCTCAGGCTACGTCTACTCCGCCTTTGCGACAGCGGGCTTGAAACTAAAGAAAAGTGGTCGCCTAAAAGCCGTAGGCGTTCACTCCGTGCAAGCGCGCGATTGGATGCGCCCTTCGACAGGTGGACTCACCTGCTTCGATTACGTACGATTTAAAGATGCGGACTCTCTTCGACCGGGCGACGTTGCGGCAAGTTCAGGCCACGTAGTGATCATCGATACGGTTGGAAAAGATCCGTTCGGCATCGCGCACATCGAAAAAGAAGCCGACTGCAAAACTTCGAACATCTCGACTCGCCGATTTAATTTCACCGTCTTACAGAGTGCGCCGGTCAAAGAAGGGATCGGCATCAACCGTATCCGCGCAGCTGACTACCTCTCCGGCCCAGATGTATCGATTGCAGTCCCCTTCGTTGAGTTTGCCCTCGCCGCCTGCCAAGCAAAAACAAAAGGCACGACAACAACAGGTAAAGTCAACAAGGGCGGTTTGGTTCGTCACCTGGGAACAGCCGAATGCCGCGCGAGCGAAGTGAAGCTTGTGCACCAAGAATGCGTCCAGAGCTGCGAATCAAATCTCATCCGCTAATCTTTGAGTCCGATTGGATTTGGGAGAGCGAAATGAAAAAACCCGACCACACGCGTGGTCGGGTTTTTCGTTTTTCAGCGCTGAGTCTCGGCTTAAACAGCAGCTTGCGCGTTTTGCGCAAGGCCCATCGAGTGCATGATCTCGTGGCTTGAGAGCGCCGAGTGGATGTCGATCAAGATCAGAACTCGCTCTTG
>SYLX01000019.1 GCA_005808505.1 Bdellovibrionales bacterium
GCGAGCCTCGTATTTCGGGTAAGGTGAATTTGGCCGTTGCGGGAGCGCGAGACCAAAGCTCAGATGGCTTTGTGATCTACTACCCCGTGTTCTTGAAAGAGCGTCAACTCGGGTGGGTTTACTCACCCTTCAGAATTCAAGATTTCTTCTTGGGATTACGTCGTTCGACGAAGGACGAAATCGGCTGGTCAATCTCTTTTGCCGCCCGTTCCGAGGAACCCATCTTCCGCACTCCGGTGGATGAGATGACTACAAGTCTACCGGTACGTAAAACTGTCGTCTTTTTAAGCAACACGCCATTTGAAATTACGTGGTTCAAACTGAAAGGCTTCGTTTCATCTCACGATAGCACGGCAGCCTGGGTGACGGCCGCGATTGCTCTGATGAGTATCGCGGTCTCCGCCATGATCGCGAACCTTCAGGCCGTGAAAGTCCAAGCGGAAACTTTGGCGGAGCGTATTTCCCACGATCTCGAAAAACATCGTTTGGCGATTTTCCACTCTTCAAAAATGAGTTCGCTTGGCCATATGGCGAGCGGAATCGCGCACGAGATCAACAATCCACTTTCAATCATCACGCTCAACGCCGAGATGCTCAAACGCGATCTCGCGCATCAGCACGCGCTCGGGAACACGAGCGCAGCTGCTGGCTCAAGACAACTGGAGCGAATCGAAAAAATCGAGAATACGGTTTCGCGTATCTCGTCGATCATTCGCGGGCTGCAAAATTTCTCGCGCTCGGGCGAGAGTCTTCCCAAGCGACTTTGCGCTCTCAGCACGATCGTGACGACGGTGCTTGATTTCTGCTCGCAAAAATTCAAGCACCACAACATCGAGCTGCGACTCTCACCGTGCCCCGCGGTCGAAGTGGCGGTGGTGCAAATTCAGATCGAGCAAGTTCTCGTCAATCTTCTTTCAAACTCCTTCGATGCCGTCGTCGATCTGAAAGAACGTTGGGTAGCCATCACTTATGAAGTCACGAGCGAAGCGGTTTCCATTCTCGTAACCGATAGCGGAACGGGCCTGCCCGCGCACGTGGCGAGCCGAATCACGGAGCCGTTCTTTACGACAAAGCCCGTGGGACAAGGCACAGGCCTCGGCCTCAGCATCTGCAAAGGCATTATGGAGAGTCACGGTGGCGAGCTCCACTACGATCGCGAATCGGCGAACACACGCTTTCGGATCGTGATTCCGAATCCGTCGATCATTCAAACCCCCGTCGCGATTACGTCCGACGCGATCAGCCCGGCCGAAAAACTTCGAGTCACCCACATCAAGCAGTCGAGCTAGCGACTCAGAGGTTCGAGCAGGTCGCGGAAAAACGGATAATAAAGATCTTCCGTTAGCGGCATTCGGACTTCCGTAGGCGAAGTCTGTTGTGTGAACTCGATTTCGGCACCCGAAATCCACGCTAAGGGTTTTGATTCAGCTCCTTCTCCCATCGCAAAGACGGCTGATCCCGCAAGTGCATCGGCCGCATTGATGGTCGTCATCTTCAGCTCGCGACCGAAGAGATCTCGCGTCCCGATCATGTCTTTTATTCCGCAAAATCCAGAGTGCGAAAGACTAATGCCCGTTACGCCTTTACGTAGGGGCGTAGTGTGTGAATCCGTGAGAACGACACCGAATCGCGAAATACCCCATGCTTCCTTAAGCCCTTTCCACAAACGTTCAACCGTTGCGAACGGATCCGTCGGATACAATAGGTAGTCTCCATTTTCAGAATTGGACTCATCAATTCCGGCGGAGGGAATGAACAAACCCTCTTTGATCGTGAGCGCGCATCCGTAACCGACTTCGCCCAAGAAGTGATCCGCTTCTTTTCGGACCAAACTCATCTTATCGATGCTCGAGGCCGGAACACTTCTACGCTCGGCGAGACTTGCGATTTTAGAGGTGACGGCAAGCACCGAACCCTCTGTCACCAACTCCCGAGGCACACTCTCTAGAATGAATGATTCCAAATCCTCGCCGTAACGAAAAATGCGCGTCTTTATTGCACGAATCATCAAACACTCCACGCACTCACCTCTTGAAACGCGTTAAACGCACGCAAATGTAGACTTGGTTCATGAACCCGAATTATGTCGATCCCTCTCAGCGCCATCTGCAAAGATACTCCCATTCCCTCGGGATCACGCGCGGCGGGCGGTCGTTCGCCCCACAGTTTCATAAAAGATTTTCTCGAGGCCCCGATGAGAATTCGGACCGGCAAAACTTGAAGTTCCTCAACGCGCTTTAAGATTTCAAGGGACTGGAAAGGCGTTTTGCCAAAACCGATACCGGGGTCAAAGATCAATCGATTAAGGGAAACTCCTTCGCTCCGTAATCTTTCAATTCGCGCATTGGCCCATCTTAAGACTTCTTGAACGGGATCGGCTGAATCGGGTAATACATGGGCGACGTTAGCAGGCACGGAAAGGTGATGCATAAAAACGAAGTCGCAGTTGGCGCGCCTTACGAGTTCCACCATTCCGGCATCGGCACCTGCACTCACATCATTGATCCAATCAACGCCAGCTTCGATCGCTCGTTCCGCCACGAAGGTATGGCGCGTATCGATGCTGATCCGCGGGCGAAAATGACGATGGCGATAGCGATCGATCAAATGCTCAAGCGCGGGACGTAAGCGTCGCCATTCGACTTCTGGTTCTACCGGAGTAGCGCCGGGTCTTGTCGACTCAGCCCCAAGATCAAAAACTTGCACGCCTTCGCTGAACGCTGATTCACAGTTTTCGGCGAAGGCTGAGAAATCGGCGTGAATGCCTCCGTCCGAAAACGAATCCGGCGTGAGATTGAGGATCCCCATCCAGAGCGGGGCGCGACTCGGGAGACGACGATGAAGGTCCATGACAGCAGAAGCATTGCCCGGCACGATGAGACGCGGCTCAAGGTCGCGCAAAGGGCCTAAAACAAATGCCCGCTTGAACATCTGAGGATGAGGAACGTCCAAAACTTTTTCCGCCTCACGAAGGGTCTGATCCCCAAAGAGCAGAAGATCCAAGTCAATCAACCGCGGCGCCCAACGCTCTGCCGGAGCTCGCCCGATCTCTTTTTCAATCTCTTTTAGTTTCGAGAGGAGCTGCGTGGCTTCGCCCCGCCAATGCATTTCGATCACGGCATTCACGAAGGGAATGCGCCAAGAGCTTGGCGCACCGGTTGGTACTAGAGCTGGCGTGCGGTAGATGGGCGAAACGCGAAAGTCGCCCTCGCCGATGGCCTTGAGCTTTCTAGCCGCTTGCTCCAGGTTTGCGACGCGGTCTCCTTGATTGCTCCCGAGACCGATAAAGCATCTCAAAGGGGGAAATCTCCGCAAAGATACGTTGAGCCGCCAACCAGCTTTTCCACCGGAGGTTTTACTTTGTGAATTCGGACCGCCGCTGCGGCTTGCCCTCGTGCGAACTCTTTGAGGATCACGTAACACTCGTGCGCAAGCCTCTCGATCAGACGGAACTCTCTTGCCTCCACATGTTGGCGAAGAGCTTCGGAGAGTTTTCCGTAACAGATCGTGTCTTTCAAATCATCCGACCAAACGCCTCGGGGAGCGTCGTGAAAACGAAATTCCGCCGAAAGTCGAACTTCTTGCGGTTGCGCTCGTTCTTCTTCGAGACACCCGAGTCGGACCGCGAGAATGAGTTCGTCAATGCGCAGGACATGAAAGGGCGGAGCGTAGTCAAACTGCGGCACGCTCAGCCTCCGATTCTACATCGCTCAAAAAATCCCAGAGCGACCGCGCAGCTTGCTTTGCGGCAACCCCAGCGCGCAGCTGATCTTCTTCATCTAATTCGTTGATGAGGGCTTCAAGCGTACGGCGATGGAAGATGTCGGCTTGTTCGTGCACTCGAAAGAAGGAGAGGGTTCGTTCGTCACTGATGCCGTAGTTCGAAACAAGGCCTTGGATCTTGCTCGCGGCGATTTCAGGAACTTGAGATTCATAAGCATAAATGGCGCCGAGGGCTTCGGGATAGGAGGAGCGCGTAAGCTGAAGAAAGGTCTCGATCACATTCCGGATGGCCGCGCGTGGCTGATTCGCTGATACCTTTTCTCGAGAGCAGCCAAGACCTTCGGCAAATCGCAGCCAGAGCTCGGGATGAGCTGTGCCGTACGTCACGCCCTCTTCGTCATTAAGATTCTCAAGCAGGAGTTTGCGCGCCTCATCGCTCTCGCACTGCGAATGGGCCGCACTAACGTACCGCGGAAACGCTCGCACGTGCGCGTAATACTCGGCCGCGTAGTCTTGCAATGTCGCTTTAGAAAGAGAGCCAGTCATCCAAGCTTGGTAAAATGGATGCTTCAGCAAATGAAATTCTGCAACCTGCTTCTCAATCGCTGTTTTGACTGGGGTCATCTCAAGCTGCGCCATCTTTGATTCCTTTAGCTAAGAGGTTTGCCAAACGTGGCAAGAGTCGCGAAAACAGGTTGATTAGGCCAGCTCAATTCACTAAACGAAAGGTTAAGTGAATCTACACAGCATCGATCTCAATAAAGTTGCGGTTTTCTGCCAGGTCGTCGACTCGGGAGGCTACCGACGTGCGTCCGTCGCTTTAAACGTGACGCCATCGGCCCTGAGCCAATCGATTGCGACTCTTGAGTATCATTTGGGCTTAAAACTTTTTAACCGCCTCGGAAGAAAGCTCGTTCCCACCGCGGCTGGCCTACAGCTTTACCGCGACTTTAAACAACATCACGTTGGTTTTCTGCAGGCACTTGGAGACCTTGTCGGCCGCAAAGATAGGATTGAAGGGCTCGTGAATATCGGTGCTTACTTGGAGTTTGCAAAAAGTCAGCTGGCGCCGTTAATCGCGTCGTTCTCGCGCGAGAATCCCGACGTTCAAACTCGGCTGATCTTCGACACGCCCTCACGCCTTCAAGAGCGGCTTGAGTCGGGAAAGCTCGATCTATGCTTTTCGATTTATCCCTCGATTGAAACGCGGACGATCGAATCAAAACGTGTTTACCACGAAGAACTCGTCTTGATTGCGCCGAAAGCCCAACTCTCTCCTAAACCGAGTTTTGAAGACGTCATGTCAACGCCCATGATCGAATACTACGTCAATCACCAGCCGCTCAAACGATGGTTGGCGCTTCATTACGGCCGACGTCCTAAAACACTTCCAATCCGGGTGTACGCCTCCACCGCCGAAATGGTGTTCGCCCTCGTGAAAGAGCGTGCGGGAATCGGCGTGGTGCCCCGCTACCTTCTCGGAGCCAGTGAGTCCAGCGGCCCCGTCACGATTGTCAGGCCCACGCCCAAGAAATTCATGGATCACATCTGGATGCTCGAACCGCGCACGGAGACAAAATCTTTAGCGCACGCGGCGTTTTCTGCCTACGCAGCGAAAGCTCTTAGCCGGTCAGCGCGCGCGACCTGATTCGCGAGCTCGCGAATCTGATTTTTTGCCTTTCGCATGCTTAGACCGCGAACGGTGATCGGCCTTTGCCTTTTTGGTTTTTCTATCCTGGTCTCCTGCGGCGAGAACGCTTTCGAGATCCAACATCCGTGCCGATTCGAAAAACTTGGCCCATGGATCATCCGTCGATTTTCTCAAGCGATTTGCGATATTCGAAACGGTAAACTCGTTCGGTTTGAGCTTCACGCTCAGCTCGCTCCAGTGGATCGGCAGAGCGATCGGTGCTCCCTCGCGGGCTCTCGTCGAGTAAGGAGCAACGAAACTCACCCCTCTCGAGTTTCTAACGTAATCGAGATAGAGCTTCCCTCTTCGTTCTTTCTTCAGCGGATTCGCGGTGAAGGTATCGGGATTTCGTTTTTCCATTTCGGCCGCGATGGCGGCGGAATATTCATGAACCTCGTCCCAACTATATTCCGCAACGATCGGTACGTGGATATGAACACCCTTTCCACCACTCAGTTTTAGAAACGGAATGAGTCCATGACCTTCGAGAACTTTTTTGAGTTCCTTGATGCCACTCACGACTTCTTCCCAACTTGTGCACGGATCCGGATCGAAATCAAAAACGAGTTGGTCGGGCCGTTCCAAATCCTCAGCGCGTGAGCCCCAAGTATGAATCTCGAGGGCTCCGTGTTGCACGAGGCTCTGAAGTCCGATGGCGGAATCGAGCTGCATTTGCGAACTGCTTTTCTCTTTCCCCTCGATATAGATCGGCGAAATCCCGGGTCCCATCCCCTCTTTGTAGTTTTTTTGAAAGAAACACGTTTTGCCTTCACCTTGAGGACAACGAACCAATGTCAGAGGCCGTCTCATCGAAAACTTCAACATTCGCTCTCCAACGAGCGCATAGTAATCGGCGAGATCTTGCTTGGTGATCCCTTGATCAGGATACAAAACGCGATCGGGATGCGTGAGTCGCACGTCGCCGTCCTCACTCGAAAGAGCGCTTTCAATCGACTCGATCTTCTTTGGCTTCTCCACCCGCACTTCATCCGCTGGCTTATCCTCCCGGAGACCCAGAAATGAGGGATGGCGCACGATTTGATCATTCGTCCAGCCGGTGAACGAAATCTCGGCCACCAGTTCAGGTTTGAGCCAGTGAACATCTCTCTCCCGCACGAGATCCTTTGCCGATCGTTCGAGTGGCGGACGAGCCGCTTTCAATTTTTGAAATCTCGAGAAGAGATCATCCAAACAAGCTTGCGTGAAACCTGTTCCGACCTTACCCGCATAACTCAACGAGCCGTCTCCGGTTTTATAGCGAGTCGCCAAGAGCAACGCTCCAAATCTCTCGCGCTTTCCTTTGGGCTTCGTATACCCGACGATGACGAACTCTTGGCGGGCCACGCACTTCACCTTGAGCCAATCACCACTTCGTCCTTCCCGGTAAGGACTCTCCATGCGTTTGCAGATGATACCTTCAAGACCTTGCTTACAGGCTTGTTCGAAAATCGTTTGGCCATCGCCCGTGATATGGTCGCTCATCTGGATCTGCTCACAAGGACACCGTTCCAGTAGCGCCTTCAACCGACGTTTGCGCTCGTAGAGAGGAAGTGAACGAAGATCCTCGCCGTTGAGTTCTAGAAGATCGAAAACGTAGTAACGCAAGCGATCGCTGTTTTCGCTCACGAGTGAATTTTGAAGCGCTTGAAAATCACTCACGCCTTTGTCGTTAAGCGCGACGATCTCTCCGTCGATCAACGCGCTCTGGGCAGGCAAACGACTGAGTGAGCGGTAGATCGCGCCGAATCGGTTCGACCAATCATTGCCGTTGCGCGAGAGGAGTCGAAGCTTTTTTCCTCGAAGCGAAGAAAGGAGACGGTATCCATCGAACTTTGATTCGAAAATCCAGCCATCGCCGCTCGGAGCTCGGTCAACAAGAACCGCTAACTGCGGATCGTCGAATTCAATCTTCGTCTTGCGCTGGACGGTCTTGGTCTCTGATTTGATTTTTGAGGGCTTCGCTTTGGATGTCTTCGCAAACTCATCTTTATTCTTGATGAGGAGCCAGCCTTTTTTTCCCTTTCCGCCAGAAAGGGCGCTTTTCACGAGCGTGAATTTGCCCTGCAACTTTTTGCCTTTGAGGTGGAAGACGAGTTTTCCTTTTTCAAACGCGGCACGAACATCTGCTTCGCTTGAACTGGCATCAGCTTTCCAGTGGCCAGAATCCCAGATTTCGACATGTCCGCCGCCGTACTCACCTTCCGGGATGTCGCCTTCAAAGGAGGCGTACTCAAGGGGATGATCCTCCACGGGGACCGCAAGTCTTTTCACGGCTGGATCCATTTGGGGTTCTTTTGGTACAGCCCAACTTTTGAGAACACCATCAATCTCTAATCGAAAATCATAGTGGAGATGGGATGCATTGTGCTTCTGCACGACAAAGATGGGATCCGAGCTTTTCCTGTCCGAGGAAGTCGCGGAGCCCCTAGGTTCTTTCGTTTTCTTAAAGTCGCGCTTGGCCTGATAAGTTTTCAAGAGCTCTTTTGCCGGCGACGTTGGTTTTGATTTCGATGGGGCTTTCATTTTTTTGTTCTTCTTCGTAGTTGCCATGAAATCAAATTTAGTTGATCAGGCTTTGCGACCAAAAGGGTCAGAACGATATGACGCAAACTCTTAAAGGCTCCGCATAATTGCGTTGAATTAGTAACGGAATGGTCTAGCGATCAATTAAATTGGTTTTAAAGACGCAGACACAGGCGAGCCCTAAAGTCCCGCCTTTCTCGTTGACCCGAATTTTGAGCCTGGATAGGAATTTCAGGTGAACTTTGCGTGCTTAAACAGGAAAGCTAACGAGATCTCATGACACAGGCATCTTCTAGTGAAGGCACACGCACCTCCGGTCTGAAAATGCTACGGTGGTGGTCGGACCTTTCCATAACGAAAAAGCTGCTCGCCGTCTTCAGCATCATGGCGTTGTTAGTGGCAACTGAGCTCTTCGTCTTGCATTTTGCGATGACCACGCTTTCGTCCGTTCGCGCTTTTGTCAGTGGCGAAGCCCTCTGGTCGAAAGCTCAAAAAGACGCGCTTGCCAATTTGCAAGAGTACATCGTTACCGGCGACACCTTTTACTGGAACCTCTACAAAGAAAATCTTCGTGTCCCCCTCGGCGACCGCAAAGCGCGCTTAGAGCTCGAAAAACCGGAGATGGACCAACGCAAAGTCTACGAAGGTATGATTGAGGGAAAGATCGATCCGCAAGATATACCCGGGCTCATTCGACTCTTTCGCAATTTTGGGCAAAATCCTTACATCGCCCGCGCTGTCAGCCATTGGATCGAGGGTGATCGCCTCATCGCCGAGCTAATGAAAGAGGGCGAAAAAGTCCACGTGCTTGTAGCAAAAGGTGCGACCAACCGCGAGAAGGAAGCAACTCTTGAGCGATTGGGGGAACTCAACCGCAAGTTCAGTTACGTCGAAGACGAGTTCACCTACTCACTCAATGAAGGTTCGCGGTGGCTCGAGACCACCGTCTTCTTTGCGCTAGCACTTCTCGTTTTAACGGTCGAGTGCACCGGTCTGTTGATTACCTATACCTTTGCGCGACGACTTTCACGCGGATTGAAAGAGATGTCGCACGTTGCGCGCGCCATCGGAAACGGCGAGTTTGACCAGCGCGTTCCCATTCGCTCGAACGACGAAATGGGAGGACTTGGAACTTCGCTAAACCAAATGGCCGAGGCACTCAAAAACACCATTGGTGAAAAACACCAAGCCGAAACCGCCAATCAATGGAAGTCCTTGTTCTTAGCGAACATGAGCCACGAAATCCGCACTCCTTTAGGCGCGATCATCGGCTTTTCGGAACTTCTTAAAGATCCGGCTCTTCATCCGGACGAACGAAAACGCTATGTGGAGATCATTCACCGCACGGGTGAAAATTTAACGAAGATCATCAACGATATTCTCGATCTTTCGAAAGTGGAAGCCGGTCGCTTAGAGTTCGAACGCACAAGCTTCGCGATCAAAACTTTTCTCGATGATCTCCATGAGATCATGTCGATCAAGGCAGCCGAAAAAGATGTCGATCTTCGTTTTGAGATGTCGGGTGAAATTCCGGAGTGGATCATCACGGATCCCGTTCGCCTTCGCCAGATTCTGATTAACCTCGTCGGGAACGCGATCAAATTCTCGCATGAGGGCGGCAACGTGCGAATGACGTACAATGCTGATCCCCGCACGCTGCGTTTTACGATCTCCGATACGGGCGACGGCATCCCGCGCGAATCCCAAGGAAAGCTTTTCCAACCCTTTAGCCAAGCGTCGGGGCAAGCGAACCCGTCGACCGGTGGCACCGGTTTAGGTTTATTTCTTTCGCGGCGACTTGCGCGCGCGCTCGGAGGAGACATTCAATTAGTCCATTCCGCGATCGGACGCGGGTCTACTTTTCAAGCTACGATTCGATACGACGTTGGACAAAAAGCGGCTGAAGCCGAGCCACTTCATCTCGCGGCTCCCCGCTCCTCGCTCGCTCCGCTAAGTGATGCCATCCTCACGGGAAAACGAATTTTGTTTGTCGACGACGCCATGGAAAATCGCATTCTCGTCCATCGCATTTTGACAAAGCGTGGAGCCCGGGTAGAAGTAGCCTCAAATGGTCGAGAAGGCGTTGAGCAGGCCCTTCAGAATGATTTCGATTTGATTCTGATGGACATGCAGATGCCGGTCCTTGACGGTTTCGAAGCGACGCGAGAGCTGCGTCTCCTCGGCTACCAAAAACCGATCGTCGCGTTGACCGCGCAAGCGATGAAGGAAGATCGACGCCGATGCCTTGAAGCCGGTTGCCAGGACTATCTGACTAAACCGATTCAGGCAGCTGAGCTTGTGGATCGAGTCTTTCGACTCTTGAATCGACCCATCGCGGTTTCCAGCGCATCCGTTTCTGAAATGAGGCTCGGTACCCGTAAACCGCAACCGTTTGAGAGCCCTGACGCTCCATAGCTTGCGTGACTCCAAATTTTGGAAACAGCAATTGCGTGTAGGTGTCTTCACGATCTGGAAAGCCCTGGACACGTGAAGTCTCCCTAGCTAATGGTTCTTCCAAATCGCACCGCCTCTGCGGGAAGGAGAACCCCATGTTTCGCCATCCAACCATCCGCCAAAGTCTAAAATTCGTATTTGCGTCTTTGATCGCCTTGACCGCACTGACCGCGCAAGCCGCGATCGATCCAGAGCGTTTTACGGGTAGCTTCGATCTCAAAAAAGATCCCCGCGGACTCTGTGATTGGCAAGTACGTGGATTTATCTTTGGAACCGAGGACTCCCACATCAACGTTTCATTGGGTGGACACTTCTTCCCGCGCGTGAACGAAGGTCGAATCCCCGTCGATAACGAACTTGAAGTCGGCTATTCGCAATCTTACACAACTGGTAATAGCCTCGTTTTCAAACGCGTCATCAAAGACAAGATCAATGGCGAGCGCATTACGCGGACCGCGACGGCTACTCTTTCCAACAGCGATCGCACCCTGACACTTCACTCGGTGAGCTCTGACTTCCCGGACCTCCCTCGTCGTTGCATCTACTCTCGCCGCGCGGAACTCGAGTAAGGCGCGACTCGCTACCTTTGTCCTCACACCACAAAAAAAACGGCGAGGATCTTTCGATCCCCGCCGTTTTTTTATCTTCAGATCTTAATTTTACTGCACTGGTGCTTCTGCTGGAGCCGGAGCAACCGCCGGTTGCGCCGCTGCCGCTGCCGCCGCGGCTGCAGCAGCCGCAGCTGCAGCTGCTGTTTCGGGTGTACATGCATTTGGATCAACACTGCCGTAGGCCGTGATGTTGTGGAGATATAGCATCGAATCGAACTCGCCCTCAAGCGCGGTTCCGAGGCGATCCCAAGCACGTTCGTGATCCGCGAGCGAATCTGTACCAAAACTTGTCTCGTCGATCCAGTGACGATTGAAGTCGATTTTCTTACCGGCTTTCAATGAAGCTGTCGTGTACCAGTTGTCTTTCTTCACGCGGAAGACAAACATCCAGTGTTTACAACCGTCCGAGGGAGCTTGCACCGTCATACCGGGTGCCGTGAAGCCATCCGATTTCGACATTTCGTAGCTTGAAGCGACAAAGGGCGAGTAAGCTTGATCGCGGCTTAGACCCATCCCGTCATTGTACGAAGACTGGTACCAATTCGTATGGCGATTGACCGCATCGCGAAGGCGCTCGTACGCAAACGCGTTGTCGTTTTGCGGGCTGAGCTTCATGAGAGAATTGAATCCCATGTCGCGATTCTTCCAGACGACAGGGAGTTTGTGGCTCCAACCGAGATCCCACTGCTCAAGCGCAGCAGCATCCGCGTTTAAGCTGAACGCGAACGGCTTATCGCTAGGCTTCAGTGAAGGCAAAATGGTGACCTTCGTGTATTGGCTCGCGAATTGAGCGTCGAGATCCTTAGATCGGAAGAGCCATGCACCGAGACCCGCGCGCGCGGCCGCCCAGCGGTGACCGAAAGGCTGCGTGAAGTAAAGGTTACACATATCGACGCCGCCGAAGTCTTGCTTAGCGTTGTAGCGCTTGGTTGCGGGATCGTATTCGCACTTCCCCGTGATCGAAGACGAATACCAGATCATTCCGTTAGCTTCGGGCGAGTAATGTTTTACGTTTGAGTCACCGCGGAAATCGTAATACTCATTGCGATCTTTATTCGAGCAGCTCGATTTTTCGAAGTCGGCGAGAAGTTTCTGGTACTCACCCCAGTTCGTCTCGATGTTCTGCTGAGTGGCTTTGAAAGCATCTGGGCTCGATTGCTCCATCCCCTCGTAGTACATACCGGGATGCGGGAGCATCTTCTCTTTTTCGATGTAGTTTTTGAAGATGTGCTTCACTTCGCAAACGGTTGTTCCATCGACTGGTGCGTCTTCATTGTAGGCACCAAGTTGAATCTTGTGAGTTTTCGCGAGGATCATGGCGAGCTTCTTGTATTCGAAAACCATCGAAGAGAGAGCGATGTACTTCGGATACGAATGCGCTGAAACCTGCGACCACAATTCTTTTCTTGGATCGATCGGCTGTTGGGGCGTTGCGGGAAGAAGACGGATCTTCGTCGCCCACTTCACCTTCTCGCGGATCATCGTGGGACGATCGCGGAACTCTCCGCAAGTTTGAACGAGAAACGCGTTAGCGTTGAACTTTCCATCGGCGAACGTCTCAACGATGTCAGCAGGAAAATCCGAAGGAAGCGGCGCCCATTCGCGGCCCTTTTTCAAACCGTAGGCGCGGAGCGGGCCCGAGTAATAGTAGAAGCTGAAGTTTGAAACCGTTGAGAGCATGCGAGCAGCCGCAACGACTTCGGGGCTTTTGTAATTCGCGCGAGGAACTTCGGGGCTCTTGCGGTTACCAACGCAGTACTTTTCCCAGATTTGTTGTTCATTGATCCCTTTCGGAACGGGCGGAAGAACGCTCGGGTCAACCTGCGCGAAGCTTTTCGAGCTGATGACCGCCACCAGAGTGAGACCGAAAAAATTGAGAGCAGATCGAGCGCCAAATAGAGAAATCGTTTTCTTCATTTTCTCTCTCCTTTAGTTTTTCGCCGAGCGAATCGAGCGGAGGATTTCGTCTACACGGGCCGACGAGAAGCTGGGCTTCTCAACCGCAACAGCCGCGACGTTAGCGCAAGGATCTTGCTTGGCTTGACCTTTGAAACAAATGTAAGCGACACCGAAACGTCCGTGCTTCTTCGCTGCTTCTTGCATCCAGCGTGTGAACCAACCCTTTTGTTGTGGCTTAATCTGGGGGAAATAAGCGAGATGACGACCGTCTTTCGCGTCGACACTGCCGCTTGAATCACAATCGAGCCGCATCGAGTACGAAACTTCGGCTTCATCCGATGCAAATCTGTTCGATTCGCCGTAATGGAGCTCTCCGCAGTAAGCGAGCGAGCCATCGCGCGAAACGGAACTCTGAGGCGCAAAGGTACGAGCCTCAGACGGCAACTCACCTTGCTTTTTCATCGGCGGCAGAGCAGGTTCGCCAGCCGGTTCGCGCGAAAAAAATTGTTCAAATGCTGAATGACCAGCTTCGTGTTTCTTTTCGCCGTGTCCGCAGGCCGCGAGGCCAGCAGAAGCCAGCAGCACCAAAGGTAAGAGTGCCCTTGCCATCTAGATTGCTCCCGATTTTCCGTGGGTTTTAAATGGGTTCCGTAGAAAAAGGATAAAAGACGGCCTGAATCAGATCATCCGTAGTGAGGAGCCCAGTGATGAATTTGGACTTAGGTCCGGCCGAATCAGAAGGAAGGGCCTAAACGCACCGGAACCCTTTACACGCAAATCGTGGGACTGGACTAAACTTCCAAGAAGATCCGCCCGCGCTCATAGCCCGCTTCTTCGAGCACCGCGCGCAATAAGGAGAGACTGATCACTTATGTGGAAACTCTACTTTGACCATCACCAAATCGACGAATCAAAAATCCGCCAAGCTGCCGAACGCGCCGGCCAAACGGTGGAGGGCTTTGTAGCTGAAGCCGTTCGCCAAAGACTTACGGAAACCGAGAATCAAACCAGCGATGATCAAGATTTTGATTCTGAGCCAAGTGCACCAGCTCGCTATCAAGACCGTTTGCCGGAATCTAAGCTGTAAGGCCTAGCCAGACCTCGACGCAGAACGGGCCGATTCGTTTTAGTTAGCGGTCGTCTTGATTTCACGGTCATACTAAACCTATGCCGATTTACGAGTACGTTCCGCTTTCTGGTGACTGCGATCAATGTGGTGGGGTCTTCTCGGATCTTCAAAAGATCGCGGATCCGCACCACACGAATTGCCCCGACTGCGGCCAAGCTTGTCGAAGGATTCTTTCGCTCTTTGCGATCGGTTCGAACAATGCGACGACGACGGCTTCTTCTCCCGCGAAAGAAGAGAAGAAAAATCCCCATCAAGGACACAACTGCAAAGCATTAGGCTGCTTTAAACGCGCCGAAAAACTTCTCAAAGAAGCGAAGTAATTTCGCTCCAATCCTAAAAAGTCGCTTCCGCTATCGGGTTAGCGCTTTCAAAGATCTCTTCCAACACTCGTCCTTCAGCCTGCGGAAGCTCAAAGCCAAAAATCTTCGCGATGGTTGGCGCTAGGTCAATGAGCTGGATCCGATCAATTCGATGTGCTTTTCTAATTCCGGCACCAATCGCAAAAAAGCCAGTCAGCATCTCAGGTAGGAGCGCCGACCACCCATGCTCCCCCCGCGGCTCTGGCAACTTCTCAATAAGTGGCCCACTCACCTTCTGACCTAGGCTTGCTCGCAACGTCGTCTCGACAGCGCAGATGGCATCAGGAAAAGCCCGGAGCGATTTAAGCTCTGCTCGATCGAGCACACGGTAGAACTCCCCTTCTTGCGAACGAAGATCCGCAATAATCTCCTCCGCACGCGAAGGATCTTTGGCATATATCGGCGCCACTGAGCAATTCGTGTGTGCGATAGCTTGCCAATCAATGACTTTGCCGTCTTCGACTTCCAACCAACCGCGATCAAAGAGTAGCGAGTTGATGTTCACGCGGTGATCAAATTCCGCGAACCCGTGATCTCCGCAGACGAAAACGCTCGTTCGCGAAAGGTCCACGGCACTCAGAATGGCTTGAACGTGAAGATAAATTTCACGCGCGATCACCGGGATCATCGGCGAGTTGCGCCCTTTTTCATGTGCCTCATGGTCAAGCGAAGTGAAGTGAACCATCAACAGCTGCGGCTTCTCATCGGCGCGAAGTAAGGCGAGCGCTGCCTTGCGGGTCAGCTGATCAAGTTGACGGTGATCGTCCTGAGGAGGTTCAAAGTCAGGATCGCGCGTGAGTTTCGAAATAAGATCAGGCGTACTCGTTCGCTTGATCAAGCTCCAGACGCTTTCTTGCGAAAGGATCGGAAAGATATCTGGTAAGCACCAACGGGCCTTTGCACCCACGGTGGAGGGCCATCGAATTACGGCCGTCGGAATTCCTGCCTCAGTCGCTGCATCCCAGATTGTCTGGGTCCGAATGTATTTTGATTCGAGAATCCAATCTTGTGACTCGAAGCCACGCCAAGCCTCCACTCGACTGGGATCGAAGCGAGTGTTTGCGAAAATTCCATGACGATCACTCGGTGCGCCCGTTGCGATGCTGGCATGGTTCGTGTAGGTCAACGTCGGAAAGACGGCTTCTGCCGCTTGCGCTTGCGTTCCGGCTCGCGCAAGGCGCGCGAGATCTTGATTAGCTCCTTGATCATGAAGCGAACCCCCGAGTGAACTCGATGAGTAGAGACCCGGCCAAAGACCATCGATTGAAATGAGGATGACTTGTGAATCCGACTTCTTTTTCTTCTTCATTCGAGTTCCTCTCGCGCAACCGATGCCTCATGGCTTTCGAAAAGGCTAACAGCTCTCTCGACCGAAGTTCTTTTGCGCCCTCCACATCTGGGCCATCAATTGTAAAGAAGGAACCAGCATGCCGCTCGATCGTCTGACCCTTTTGCAAAACGCGGAAGTTTACGCTCCCGAAAAACTTGGTCGCACCGATGTTCTTTTCGCCGATAGCCTCACTCTCAATGTGGGCGCGCTCGCTACCAAAAATCTTCTCGCTACGGGATTAGATATTGAAGTCGTCGATCTCAAAGGGAACTACCTCGTACCGGGCTTGATCGATCCTCACGCTCACTTGCTCGGTGGAAGTGGCGAGAAAGGTGGCTTCAGTAGTCAGACTCCCGAAATTTCACTCACGGAGCTGACCCAAGCCGGGATCACGACGGTGATTGGGACTCTCGGCGTTGATACGACGATGAAAACAATGCCAGGACTTCTCGCACGGGCTAAGGGCTTAGAGGAGCAAGGCCTCTCCGCTTACATCTACACGGGGGGTTACAATGTTCCTCCGACGACGATTCTTGAATCAGCTCGCCAAGATATTATGTTCATCAAGGAAGTCATCGCCATCGGTGAGATTGCCATCGCGGATGAGCGGGCCAACGAGCCAACCGTGGAGGAGCTAGCGAAGCTCGTTAAAGATGGTTACGTCGCCGGAATGCTCACAGGAAAAGCGGGAGTTGCTCACTTTCACGTTGGTAAGGGTGAAAGAATGTTGAAGTCTCTTAAGGAGCTGCTCGACCAATCGGATTCCATCGATCCCGTTTGGCTTTATCCTACTCACATCAACCGTCACGAAGCTCTGCTCAAAGATGCTGTGGAGTTCATGAAACGCGGTTCAAACGCCGACATGGACGTCGTCGAAGGAAATCTCGCAAAGTGGCTTCGCCTTTACGTCGACTCCGGCGGGAGACTTGAGCAACTCTCAATCTCTTCCGACGCTGGGGTGACGAGCCCGGCCAACATTCTCAACGAGATTCGCAATTGCGTGCTTCGTGAAGGTTTTGACCTCGAAACGGTTCTGCCGCTCGCGACGACTCATCCGGCAAAATTCTTAAAGCTGAATGAAAAAGGCCGCATTAGAAAAACCTTTGACTCAAGCTTCCTCGTACTTGATAAAAGCTCGCTCGATCTCGTTCACGTGATCTCACGTGGACATTGGCTCGTTCGCGATGGCTCGCCGCAAGTTCGAGAAAAATTCTTAAGCGGCTCCAACCGTGAAATCCACCTTCGCGGCGAAGCGCTGCCCGGAAGCCCAAGAAGCTGCTGTTAAATTTCGAGTGTCAGATGTTCTTCCCTCACAAACGGCATCGGATGATTGGCCTGACGCAAGAATTCGAGCGGAATCTTAGGTCGACGGTCGGCATAGAAGAGTCCGTTCGCTTCCTGAAACGTATCGGTAAATTGCGTGTAGCAAAATCCGCTAAAGAGTTCGGAGCGATGGATCGCGTCGAGTAGTCCGAGGTAACGATCCTTCAACTCCTCTTGCGAGAGTCCCGCAGCGTAACCCCAAATGCGCTTGACGCTCGTTTCTTTAGGATCTGCGTAAGCGATGCCACCAAATTCAGTCAGCATGACGGGATGCCCTTCAGTCGGGTTCGGATCAAGCGTAAGGAGTCGTCCCGCAGGCCGTCTTCGCTTCAGCATTTCAGAGACGTTGACTCCTCCTCCGTAACGTTCAAGCAAGCGGGCTGGATCGTTGTCGTAATCATGAATACCGATGATGTCGGTGGCCGTAGCTTCCCAACCATCGTTGCCGACTACCAAGCGATTTGGATCGAGCGTTTTTGTCAGATGATAAAGCGCACGGACAGAATCTTGATGAGCCGTTTTCAAAGCGAGATCAGGCACTCCCCACGATTCATTATAAGGAACCCAGACACAAACGCAGGGATGGTTGTAATCCCTTTCGATGACTTCAATCCATTCGCGTACGAGTCGCTCAACGGAGAGATGAGTAAAACGATAAGCTGAGGGCATCTCTTCCCAAACGATCAAACCTAAGCGATCAGCCCAGTAGTGAAACCAAGGTGACTCGATCTTCTGGTGCTTGCGGACACCGTTAAAACCCGCGGCTTTCACAAGTTCGATATCTCGCTTGCAGTGCTCGGGACTCGGCGGCGTCATGAACGTCTCCGGCCAGTAGCCCTGATCGAGGACGAGTCGCAAGAAGTACGGGCGACCGTTCAGCGCGAATCGATCTCGACTCACGTCAACACTTCTTAGCGCCGTGTAACTCTCAACGCGATCAAGCAGTCGGTCGCCTTGCCAAAGTTCGACTTCGGCTTCGATGAGTGTGGGCCGCTCGGGGCTCCACAGAAGTTCGTTTCGGAAATCATCGATGCCAGGATCAGAGAGCGCAAGTCTTCGGTGCACTTCTCCGCAGATCACCTCGTAGCGATCGCTCACGAGAAGTTGATCACCTACGCGTAGACGCACGCTCAGTTGAAATCTTTCGGTCTCGTTTGAAGGGCCGATGGGCGCCCGACAAGGACCACCTGGTAAACCTTCAACGAAGACTTCACAGCCGATTTCCCAACGCTCGAGATGCGGCTCCCAACGAATTTTGCGGATGTGCTCGCATGCGACTTCTTCAATCCACACGGTTTGCCAAATCCCGGTGGTGCGTGGATACCAAATGGAGTGAGGTTCAAGCTGCCAGTCTTGTTTCCCTCGAGGCTTCGCTAAATCGTGTGGCTCATCCTCAGCGAGAACGCTAATCGTCTGTTCATCCGAGTCATTGAGATCTTCGGTGATATCGAAGCTAAACGGCGTGTGGCCACCTTCGTGCGTCCCTTGAAAACTACCGTTGACCCAAACTTTCGCTGCGTAATCAACCGCACCGAAGTGGAGATGAACGCGACGTCGCTCAAATGCGGCGGGTTTTCTCAAGCTGATCGACTTTTCATACCAACAGCTAGAATGAAAACTCTGATCGGCGATTCCCGAAGCTGGAGTTTCAGGCGCAAACGGAACTTGAATGGTTTTTTCCCAACTCCTCACATCACTCGGGCGTCGATATTTTTTCTCGTCATCAAATGAAAATTTCCACGGGCCATTCAGCGACAACCACTTCGCACGTCGGAACTGCGGCCTCGGGTAATCCGCCCCTGCCTCGCACCAGTCCGCCCCTGTTGCACGGGCTTTCGTGTTGCCCGACGAATCACCACTTCGGTCTTTCGTATTTTCAGATCTCTCAACTTGACCTGGAGTGATCGCTCTCGCGTCTCGAGGTTGCAGTGACTCATTTTCTTGCATGATGAAGATCCTTTCACACGCTTTCTCCGTCTTTCCCTGGCGGGAGTAAGAGGTGCTACGTGTATGGAAATTCAAACATCACCATTCGACGATTACCGCTCGAACCTTTCAAAACGCAAACGAGTTCGAGACAACCAAACAGTCAAGACAAGTTACTCCAGCCGAAGTCTTGAAAGATGGTTACTTTCATCACACAGCAAATTTTTGCCGGGTGCTTGCACGCTGATTGCATTTACAGAAAGCGAAACTGGATCTGCCCAATGTGGCGGCTAGAGGTGGCTGTGTCACAGTTACACCCTCTCGTCCAGATTGTATGACGTCGATCTTCGAGACGAGCGATTCGCAGACCATCGTTGCGATAAACTCCTCGTCCTCTCGATAAGTGACGTCCGCCCATGAAATGGCACCACGCCCGGCGCCCACACACGGAGGATGTTTGATGAGCTCTCAAGATGAGTCGTTTTTACGCTTTGATGATGAAGGTCTCACTTCCATTGGAACGGCAGACCTTGTTTGCTTTTCGCACTTGCGATGGAACTTCGTCTTTCAAAGACCGCAGCATTTGCTCAGCCGTTTTGCGCGCGACCATCGCGTCTTTTTCTTTGAAGAGCCTGTCTACGAGGCCATCTCTGCTCCTCAGTTGAACGTGAAGCTCAGCCCGGAGAACGTTTTCGTCGCAACTCCTATTCTCCCCGAAGACCTGAGAGAAGAATCCAATCGAGATCGTCGTCACGCTCACCTACGCTCGCTATTGGATTCCTTATTAGATGAAAAGGAATGCTGCGATCTCACGCTTTGGTACTACACGCCGATGGCTCTTCAGTTCACCGATCATCTCGAGCCGCGAGCGATCGTCTACGACTGCATGGATGAGCTTTCACTTTTTAAACATGCTCCACCCGAGCTACTTCCGCTCGAACGCGACCTCCTGTCGCGTGCCCACGTGGTGTTTACCGGCGGCCATTCACTCTACGAGGCGAAACAGCACTTACACCGGAATATCCACCCCTTCCCGAGCAGCATCGAGTTTGATCACTTTGCTAAAGCAAGAAACAAGCAAGAGATCGAACCGGAAGATCAGTCCACGATTGCTCATCCCCGAGTTGGCTTTTACGGGGTGATCGACGAGCGATTCGACATCGACCTTCTCGGTGCGGTAGCGAAGCTCCGTCCGGACATCCAGTTTGTCATGATTGGACCCGTTGTTAAAATCGATCCCGCTCATCTGCCCAAGTCCGACAACATTCACTATTTGGGAATGAAGTCGTACGCAGAACTTCCGAAGTATCTTGCCGGTTGGGATGCGGCCATCATGCCTTTTGCGAAAAACGACTCAACACGATTTATCAGTCCGACAAAGACACCCGAATTTTTAGCCGCAGGACGACCTGTCGTTTCCACTTCCATACGCGATGTGATTCGTCCATATAGCGAAATGGGTCTCGTGGAGATCGCTGATGAGCCGCAAGCTTTCGCCGAGGCCCTTGACCGAGCTCTTCGCCTTCCGCACGAAGATCGGGAATGGATCGCTCGCGTCGACGGCTTCCTGGTGCACAACTCTTGGGACCTAACGCAGCAGAAAATGGCCACACTTGTGCAGGCAGCTATGGATCAAGCCGTTGAAGACGAGCTTGTAAGAGGCCTTGATTTCGACAACCTCGCTCGAGAACTCGCCGATTCCTTGAAGGAAGGACCTCATGCCACACGACCCAATTGAAGTCTGGGGCGGAGTCGAATGCACCGTTAACCGCGTTGGTGATCAGTTTTTCAATCAGTGCGAGAGAAACGGCCATGATTTGCGAGACGAAGACCTCGAACTCTTCGCAGAGCTTGGCATCAAGAAACTTCGCCAACCCGTCATCTGGGAGCTTGCTCAAGGTGAGAACCCAGATGGGGTCTACGATTTTTCTTGGCCCGAAAAACGCCTCCAGAAGTTGGCCGAACTCGGCATCGAACCGATTGCGGGACTCGTCCACCATGGCAGCGGTCCACGGACAACTTCGCTTGTTGATCCTGAGTTTCCGGCGCAGCTCGCTCGCTACGCGCGCGCGGTGGCGGAGAAGTTTCCTCAGCTCAAGCATTACACGCCGATCAACGAGATCTTAACGACGGCGCGATTTAGCGGCCTATACGGGGTCTGGTACCCGCACGGAACCGATAATTTCACCTTCATCCGCTGTTTGCTCGGCGAAGTGATGGGCACCATCCTCGCGATGAAAGAGATTAGAAAAATAAATCCGGAAGCGAAGCTCGTGCAAACCGATGATCTCGGCCGCGCGCAAGGAACTGATCCGGTTCGTGTCCAGGTAGAGTTTGAAAATGAGCGCCGCTGGTTAGGGTGGGATTTACTTTTCGGAAAAGTGGATCCTTCTCACGCGCTTTGGGATTTTCTGCTCGGCGCGGGCGCAAAGCGAGAAGAACTCGATTGGATCCGCGAAAATCCCTGCCCGCCCGACATCATCGGCGTAAACCATTATCTTCTCTCCAATCGATTTCTCGATCATCGAGAAGACCTTTATCCTCCCTGCTACCGGGGAGGACGAAGTGTCGTACCGTACGCAGACTTAGGCATCACCCAAGCTTATGAGTGCGGCATCACGGAATTTAAGCCTCGCTACATCGGACCTGAAGAAATTCTTCGCGAAGTCATTGAACGCTACCCTGGAACCGAGATCGCCGTAACCGAAGCGCATATCGACGGCAAGCGCGAACAACAAATGCGTTGGCTAAAAGAGGTTGCAGAAGCCGCACAGAAACTCAAAGACGAAGGCCACCGCGTCGTTGCCGTCACGCCCTGGAGTTTCCTAGGAAGCTTCGACTGGAATAGCCTTTGCCGAGACAACCGCGGCTATTACGAAACCGGCGTTTTCGATATTCGTGCTGGGCTTCCGCGACCAACGGGACTTGCAAAAGCGGTCCACCAGCTTGCGCATACCGGCCGCATCGATCATCCCGCTCTTGAAAGGCCGGGCTGGTGGCGTGTTAGAGGCGGTGAAGCTGATCTCTCCTCGACCCCAAAGCGCCCGATCCTCATCACGGGCGCAACGGGAACTCTGGGGCGCGCCTACGCGAGAGTTTGCCAAGAACGTGGCCTGGAATACGTGCTCATTTCGCGCGCCCAAATGGACATCGCCAATCGCGAACAAGTGCGTGCGACGATCGAAAATCTTCGCCCGTGGCTCGTGATCAATAGCGCTGGTTTTGTGCGCATCGATGACGCAGAAAAAGACCCCAACCGCGCCTTCCGTGAAAACACGATTGGTAGCGAAACGCTCGCGCAAGAATGCGAACGCCTCGGTGTCTTGTATCTTACTTTCTCGACCGATCATGTATTTGGTTTAGTCGACGGGCTCCTCGACAACCGTCGGCCCTTTGTGGAAACCGATGGCGTTTCACCGCTTAGCGTTTATGGCCGCTCGAAAGCCGAGATGGAAAGACGCGTACTAAACGCTCAGCCCAATTCGCTGATTGTGCGTACGAGCTCATTCTTCGGCCCGTGGGATGAGAGCAACTTCATCCGGCAAACATTGATCCGCCTGCGCAACGGCGAAAAAGTAAAAGCGTCGGAAGACAACGTCATGTCACCGACCTACGTTCCTGATCTCGCGCACACAAGCTTAGATCTTATCTTTGATGGGTTAACCGGCATCGTGCACTTAAGTAACGAAGGTGAAGTTTCGTGGGCTGAGTTCGGGCGCCAAGCGGCACGGCGCTTCGACCTGAATCCTGATGATATCCTTGGACTCAAACTTCACGAGCTCCCGTCGGAACTTGGCTACACGGCTCCACGTCCCCAATACAGCGCACTTTCAAGTCACCGCGTGAAGGTCATGCCGTGTCTTGAAGACGCTTTAGAACGCTACCAATACGAAATCACGCAACAGGAGGAAGGCAAATGAAGAAGAAAATCGCC
>SYLX01000206.1 GCA_005808505.1 Bdellovibrionales bacterium
AACATCGATTCGAAAACGGAGAGCCTCATTCAGGAGGCGACTCGTCGCGTCCGCCAGGGACGCACAAGCTTTATCATCGCGCACAGGATTTCAACGATCCTTGATTGCGATAAGATCGTGGTGCTGGAAGCTGGTGAGCTCCGCGAGGCCGGAAGCCATGCGGAGCTTGTAGCTAAAGGCGGGATTTACAGCGCACTTTATCGTGCGCAGATGCGCACGAAAGCTGCTGGCGGAGCAGAGCCCAGGGTTTGAGGCCTGGGCTTTGGCTTAGCGCTGATACTTACTGACCCATCAACTTCTGCCAGATCGACTTTTTGTCTTCGTAATCATAGTCGCGCTCAAGAAGCTTGTTCTTCTTCAAGTTCGGGTTACCTGGCTCTGAATCGAGAATCGCTTTGCGAGTCTTGTGTTCAGGATTCAGAAGATTGCGGATGCCGCGATCGTGCCAGTACTTATTCACAATGACCTTCATCTCTTCGGCATCGATCTCAGGCTTCTCCGTGAGACGTTTCGCAATGGCCGCTGTCAGCCGCTCGTGCTTACGCAAGATACCGACAACTTGATCAAAGACTTCGCGGAAGACGGCTTGTGTTCCGTCGCGCTCAAGCTGCTTCATGACCGCGTCACCGTAGAGATCTTCCGGAAGAATTTCCTTTAGGTCAGCTTTCTGACCATCGACATCGCGGAACTGCTCAGCTGCCCGACGATCTTCAATGTCGCCTTTAATCTCGCGCAAAATTCCTTGAGCGAAGAGAAGATCCGTTTTTCCGTAGTCGGAAATGAACTTTTCCGGCATCAAAATCTTTTCGGCAATGTATCCGCCCATCATCGTCATCAGCTGATTACGCTTGTACTGGTGATGATTAACGTCGGGCGCCTTCCACATTTCAACGATGCCATTGTCCGTTGTTGATGCTGCACGATTTACCGACATGGGAAGCGATTTGTAGATCGCCATTCCCACCACAGCGTGGCCAGCCTGGTGAAGAGCTTGGCTAGCTCGCGAGAGCGATTCGTTCGTGCGAGGCGCGACGGTTTTTGCGTTCTCGTTTACACCAATTTTCATTCGCGATGTGTAACCTTCGCGATCACCTTTGTTGACATATCCCATTTTCAACCAAGTCTTGGACTTGTTGAACCAACGCCATTCTACGTCCATCACTTCCGTCGCGACGGCTTCAGAACGAGCGGGATCGAAACTCACCGTCAACGCTTTCGGACGATTCTCCGGTTCGATCATGATCATTTCCGCGCGCAAATTCGTAAGAACGCTGGCGAGAACCTCAGTAGAACGCGAGTAGAATGAACGAGGTCCGTTGAGCGGGCTTACACTCACCTTGTAAAGCAGCTCACGCACGCTGTTGTCGAATTCGAGCTTGATCGGCTCGCTTCCAATCTCTTGCAAGTTTTCGGCAAAAGTTTCCGAGAATTGATCCAGTCGACGATCGATCATCGTGCGCCACTGCTCGTTGCTGAATGGCAAAACCATTTTCCATGCATCTAAATTCCAGCGCGAATCCCAACCGTCCTTCTTTCCGAAAATCGTGTGGAACCAACGCTGCATATCTCTTGGTTGAATCTGCATGGCAAGACCGCGGAGAGTGTCCGGCTCGATCTTAGCTCCATTGAGTTGGCTATGAATTCCGTCGATGATGCCATTGGGATTTCCCGTAACGAAGATGATGATGCGACGGAAATCCATGACAGGAACGGCACGAATCGTCGTAGAAGTTTTTTCGATATTTTCGACAAATGCGACGGGATCTTTCGCCCAAACTTCAGCGATCTTATCGGCGCGCAACGCACTCCATTCACCCAAGAGTTCGGGTTGATCGTTTTTCATTTGCTTAATGAGAGGCTCGATCGAACCGGAGAGGAAGTTGGTATAATTTGCTTTTGTGTTCTTGAGATCTTCCCGCCAGGACTCGATGCTAGCTTTTTCGTTCGGCGTCCACTTCTCTGGAGCGTCGGGTGTTGGAATGTGGGCTGGTAACTCAGGATCCCGATGCGCCTCATTGGCTGAACGAATTAGCGAATCAATGCGCTTCTGCGAACTATCGATGCTGTCCTCATAAGACTTTATATGGCTGCGATACTGATTGAATGTTTGGATGTATTGTAAAGGTGTTCTTTGCGGCTTGATCTGTACTGTGCCGTTACCCAGGACCTGCCACCAGAATTGGTAGCTCTGCTCACGCTGAGTTACAACGTCGGGTTTTGTGTAATCATATTCCTTTTTGTCGGCGATAGCCTTCGCGCTCATTTCTAGCTCAGCGATCTGCTTCTCAGACATCAAATTCTGAACTTCATCGATTGTCAGAACGCCTTGAATTTCTTTCTTAGATCCTGGGTGAACGCCCATCTGACGAATCTCTGCTGTCGAGAGGAAAGGTTCATTTGGAGCGACATCAATTTGACGTTCGATGCGGTTCCACTCCATCAGGGTAAGAAAGCGCTGAACGAGAGTCGTTTTTCCGTAGCCGGGAAAGCTCATGATCGGGATTACGAAAGGCTTTGTAACGAGTTCGGGAGAGAGAACGATTGCGCGGGTCGCCGACATGATTTGGCGGATTTGATCGTCCCAGCCGACAAACTCTTTCAAGAGAGTTTTCTCCACGCGATCTAACCGCGCAATCTCATTCATATACTTGGCACGCTTCTCCGCTGTTTCTTTGTCTTTCTTTTGCTGGTCGCGCTCTTCTTTCGAGAATTTGACTGGCGCACCCTTATCAAGAATGGCGGCACATTGAAGTGCATCCGCTCGGCTCAGCTCTGGTGCAAGCACCGCGGTAACAGCCGAGAGTAAGAGTAAGAGATGGAGAACGTGACGAGGACGCGAGTGAATTGTATGCGACGCCAACTGTGTTTTCATGAACAGCTCCGGTAAACCTGTGAAAGGGATCCGGCAGACTCAATTACAAGTCTTGTTCCCTGCTTACCGAATGTTCATTTGCAATTAATCAATCGTGTAGGAAGTTCAGCATGTCTAAGCTTTGGACAGGAGCCGCTAATGGGCGCCGCGGTACCAGTTTCCTTTTGCAGAAGCGGCGCACGATGACCTGCGAAACCGGAGCGGTGTCGGCGGGAGAAGAGCAGAAAGGTGCCAGGCATCTTTCCGGGATGCATTGCGAATCCGATGCGGAGTCGCCACCAGTTTCCCTATGTAGAGCCGCCCCGGTGGCGCGGCGCTTCTGCAAAAGGAAACTGGTACCACTGATTACTTCAGCTTCGAGAACTGATCGTAAGTACGGTCAGAGACGCGCACTTGCTTGCGCCACTTGGTGATCTCTTCTTCGTAGTTGGCTTTCTTTTCGGCCAAGCGCTTGTTGTCAGCCTTAGCTTGCTGCTCTTTCGCCGAGATCGCCTGCTCGAGTTCGATGATCGATTGGTTGCGCTCCGACCACGAAGCGAGTTCGCGATCGACCTTCTGGCGCTTGTCTTCATAATGCGCGATATTCTGTTCGCGCTTCTGAACGTTCGCCTCGAGAGTCGCGAGAGCTTTCTTCAAATCTTCGATCTGCTTTTTCTCGGTCTCAAGCTTCGTCTTTTCAGTCGTGAGCAAGCCGTCGATTTGCTTTTTCGCCGCATCGACGCCGAGCTTACCTTTTTGAGTTTCCGAAGTTTGCTTTGCGAGAGCTTCCTTCTGACGAGTCAGGCTCTTCAAAGCTTTGTCGGTCTCAGCCAAGTTCGAAGACACCGTTTTGAGGTTGTCTTCGTACTGCTTCAAGTTTGTTTTGCTGTTCTCAACGTTCTCTTTGAGCTGGTTGATCTTCGCGCCCACGTCAGTTTTTGCGAGCGCGGAAGTCGCCAGCGAGACCACGGCGAGAACCGCGAGGGTTTTCGTCAATCGTGCGGATGTACGTGCTACGTTTTTCATTTAATACCTCCGTCCAGGCTGGCTTGCTTGGAACGATCTTTATCCGGGCAGTTGTTTTTTAAGCTTGAGCGATAGTGACCGATCTCGTCTTCCCAGTATTCGCCGTCGAAGTTCCACTGAAGGCTCTTCGATTTCGGGAGAACGGAAGCCGGGATCCGGTTGCCAGTGTCACCACCAGCAACTTGGAAGCGGATGTTTTCACCGCTACCTGCAAACACTTCGTAACGAAGAAGCTCGTTGTTCTCGAGCATGCGCGCGAGTTCAACTTTCATCTTCAAGAGGCGGTTGGCGAGAACCTTCTCCATCGAACCGCGCATCTTTGTGATGCGAGTCTCGGCGCCACCGACAACTTCAGCGCGGTACTCGCCCATCGCAACTTTAGCTTCCGAGTAGAGATCTACGTAGAAGAAGCGCGTGTTGAGAAGCTCAAGCTCTTTGTCGAGTTCTTGCTGCCACTGGCCACCGAACTCCTGAACTTCTTTGCGAGGAGCTTTACCCGCGATGCGCGCACGGAGATCATCCGCACGGCGGCGCGAAGCCATCACGAGATCTTGCGCTTGTTTGAGCGCCTTCTCGGTCGGGCCATCCATCTTCGCGTAGTTCGGCTTCTCGTCGATCTGACGGTTCAAAGCTTTCTGCAAGTTCGTGAAGTCGCGGTGACGAGCCATCTCGCGAACAACCGGCATCGGGAGTCCATCGACTTCTTTCACACCTTTTGCCGCACCAATGAAGCCGCGAACCGTTTGGTAGTAGCTACGCTTTTCACCGCCAGCTACGTACTTGTCCATCTTCTCAAGCCAAGGGCGATATTCGCCTTCGAGCTGAGTCAACGTGCGGTAAGCATCGCCGTATTGGCAAAGGTTCAAGTAACCAATCGTGCGGATCACGTAAGATTCAGGCTTATAGACCGCCGAGAAGAACGGCGATTGAATCGAGTACATGTTACCGATCGCGCCTTCGTAGTCGCCATCAAGGAGTTGTCCCCAACCCATTTCGGTGAGCGACGTGAGCCACAAAGGATGATCCTTGTAAACCTTGTGGAAGTTTTCGTGCGCGGCTTTGAAGTTACGCTCTTGGAAGTGCATGCGAGCGGCGTTCAATGCGACAAGCGCCTGGAATTCCATTCTCGCTTTGTCGGTCTTCGTGTCGTTGATCAGCTTGTCTTGAATCTGCGCTGCTTTTTCTTTCGATCCCGCTTGGTACTCAGCAAGTGCCATCACGAACTGCGAGTGCAAATACTTCGGATGATCCGCAGGAACTTGCGGCGCCCAAGTCAAAGCTGTCTTGTAACGCTCGCTCGATGCACCGAACTCCGCAAGGATGTACGCGATGTTTGCCGCTGTCTTCGGCTTCAAGCCCTGCATGAGCTTTGCGTTGTTCGAGATTTTGAGAAGAGCGTTACCGATGCCGTCAGCAAACTCGTACGGAAGATCTGGACCCAACTCATCCATGATCAACACGGAGTAATGAGCATCTTGCGTTTCGAGAACACGACGCGAGCGTTCGAAGAAGTCAGTGTTCAAGCCCATCTTCTTCGAGCACATAGCCATGTAGTAGTTGGATTCAGCTTCCCAACCTTTCGACTTCGAAAGTTTGTGGAAGAGGCCGATCGCCACGGGGCAGTTGTCGTCGCGTTGATAGAGGAGCAAACCGCTCAAGAAACGATTTTCTTCCACGGAGAGTGGAACGAACTTCTTCAGTTTCACTTCCAACTCGGGGCGAAGGTTCATCACGAGCTTATCGAAAGCTTCGCGGCTCACTTTGCCTTTGAGATGTTTCGGGAAGACCGCGTCTTTCACCGCTACGAGCTGACCAGCTTGTTTCTCACGCAGCGTGGTCAAAGCTTTGAGTTCCTTGTCGGTCATGAGCGCTGGAGATTCCATCGCACTGATCACGCGATCTTCGAGAGTTTTTTGGAACTGCTCTTCAAGCGCGTAGTCAGAAGCGGAAACTTTTTCTTCCTTGTCGACCTTCAACTTAGGAATCACTTCGGCAGCGGTGAGATCGTAGCTCATCACGCCTGAAGAAGTGCGCTTCACTCCGGGGATGTCGATGGGACCGCGTTCTTGCGAAACGGAGCCGATCGGGGCCGCGAGGTTTTTACCAACCTGGGCGCCAGGCGCTGCCATCGAAGGCCGTGCAGGCGGCAAAGCCATTTGCTGCGCACCTGAACCAGGAGCACCCGCAACGGGGATGTTCTCCGCGGCCGGAGCTGCGCCTTGAGCCTGAGCCGGAGCTGCAGGTTGCGCAGGAGCCGCAGGCTTCTGTGCCGCAGGTTGCGATGCCACATTACGAGAAGCCGCTCCAGGAGTCGGCTGCGAGCCACCCCAGAATGTTTTCAGCGTGCGCCATTGTTGACGAGCCCACTGCTTCACTTCGCCCGTCACTCCAGCAGGCTTTGCTGGCTGAGAGGTCTGCGTG
Source organism: Bdellovibrionales bacterium (assembly GCA_005808505.1). Lineage (GTDB taxonomy): Bacteria > Bdellovibrionota > Bdellovibrionia > Bdellovibrionales > JAMPXM01 > SYLX01. Next base: position 6,299 of record SYLX01000206.1, read on the forward strand.
ATCTTAGCTTCCGAGTGAAGCCCCGTGGGCTTCATCGGCTCGGCGTGGGCACTCGTTGCCGCAAGCACCACGAGTGCTACGGCCGACGAGCGAGTTTTCATTTTTCGGGCGTGGATTCGGAGTTTCACATCCACCTCCTCAGTAATAAAGTGTCAAACCGAACATCAAGAACTGAGCGTTATGGAGATCCGTCTTTACGGTACGGTTGCCTCCAGCCGGAACGCTCGCCGTGCGGTAGATCACGATGTCCTCATTGAACCAACGGTTCTTGTAATCAAAGCGGAGCGCGAGGTAACGATTCAAGAAGAAGTGTTGGGTCACATCGAACGTCACCGTAGGCGCCGTTTGGTCAACGTTTCCGTCATCACGTTGTTGTTGATAAGTCTGTACTCCGCCGCCGAGCGCGAACGTCATGTCGAAGTAGATGATGGCGTAGTTCATCACACTCATCTTCGCGTAGAAGGGAACGAAGTTGAGAGATGCGCCGTAGAATTGCTTCATCTTGTTGTGGTTCGGGAAGCCGAGCTGACCGCGGAGAGTCTCGGTATCCGCATTGTCTTTTGAATCCGTCATGGAGTAGTTGAGCTCAAGTCCCAAGCGCTCCGTGAAGTAGTAAGCAGCGCTACCGGCAAAGGTAGGGCCATCGCTCCAAGTTTCGCTGATCGATGTACCGTAGTTCGCCGAAAGAGCGAAACGACCGGCTTTACTATAAAGACGGTTTTGTACAACGTTGAAGTCCGTGTCTTTTGCCGCCCAGTATTTTCTTTCGAGATCCGTAACGTCGAGTTTTTCGTTAGTGCCCGGAGCAGGCGCTGCTGAAGGCTGACCTGCAGGCGCCGCTTGTGGTGCCGGTGCCGGCTGCGGAGCCTGCGCGGTCCGCGGAGCTGCTGGCTTGTTCCCTTGTGCGCTAGCAACAAAAGGAAGAGCGAGTACGAGAGCTGCTGCAAAGCTGGAAATCAGGCGTTGTTGAGCATGAGGGAACATTGTGTGTCTCCGTGTTCGTTACTCTCCACGCAAAGACTTCCCGAAATAGGAGGCCTCGCTGGAGATCCCGAAACTTCAAAGACGCCGTCTGCTTACATCCCTCAAATTTGGCGTGCGTTTCAGTAATCGTTCTTAAATTTTCAAAACCAAATACGTATCAAAATGAGACCGGTTAGGGCCTCTAGTTATTTCATGTACTCGATGGACTCTTTGATATTGTCGTCAAAATTCTTTCTGACTTTATAGAGCGGTACGAAGTCGATGCCCCGTTTCTGTACGAGGTAAGCGCCATCTGGATTACGCACTTGCCCGTCGACATCCGATCCATCGAAATTCACGTCTTGGGTCTTCCGATAAGTCACCTTCTTCGCGAAAACTGTCGAACCAACGGACAGGACCGCGAGGGCTACCAATAGTCTCGGAATGATCTTCAGACTGTTTTTGGGAGTCGATTGTTTTTTCACGGCAACCTCCTCATTTCACTTTCTTGTTTTCGTCTACGGTTTGGGTCGAAGCTTGCGCAGGTACCCGCGGTTGCATCGATTCTTCAATTGTTTTGATCTTCGCGTTCACGTCGAAGTCCGGCTTATCCGAGCTCTTCGGCAAGGCCGAGCGAAGGTTCTTGTAAGCACTCAACGCTTGAGCCGGGCTCTTTTGCACGCTCTCGTAGATGAACGCCAGACGAGTCCAAGCTCGAACGTCGCTCGACTTCATAGCCAAAGCTTTCTCGTAAAGCTCAGCTGCCGCTTTGCCGTCGCCGAGAGCGAGCCTTGTTTCAGCAAGACCCGTGAGGGCACGGTAGTTGGAGGCATGAACTTGCAAAGCCGCTTGGTAGTATCCAGCCGCTTTGTCGTGCTCTTGATCGCGGTGATGGATCTCGGCCAAGTATACGTGACCATCGACCAATCGAGGATCAACCGCTACCGCACCTTGGATCTCTTTCATCGCGCGAGTTGTTTCTTTCATCGCGAGGAAGATGCGGCCTTTTTGGTAAGAGAAAAGACCTGAGCGACCGCCTGCTTTCTTCTGTGCGAGGTCGACCATCCACATTGCACGTTGGAACTCGCCCGTTCCTTCGGCCGCAACGCTGAGGTAGTACGCACCCCAAGGAGAATCGATATCGATACGTGCAATAGCATTCGCTAAGGTTTCGAGAGTTTTCCAGTCGCGAGCTTTCACGCAACCGTTTGCGTGTCCAAGAAGCGTCTTCCACTCTTTCGAAGGTCCTGCTTCTTTCGCCATGGCCGGCTTATCGGCAGCGGCGGGAACCGAGCAGGATTTGGCTTCAGCAAGAGCATCGACCGAGTAAGTGCCCACTTTATCCATGAACGCTTGGCTACGGGCCGCCGCTGCTGCATCGTCTTTCTTAGTTTCAGGACCACCCGCGCACGCCGCGAGGCTGAGTGCGGCGATCGCACCAAGAGTTTGCGCAAACGCTTTTCTAACTTGAAGATGCATCATTGCATCACCTCCTGGCCTGCAGGTTGACGGAACTCAGGGAGATAAACCGTAGGCTTCAAGACCGCTACGGTCGGAGCCGTGTTCGGCTTCATATTGAGTTTGTTCACTTCGGCTTGCAGCTCGGCGATCTCACCATCGCGCAGCTGCGACTTCTTAGCCGTCTCGAGAGCCTGCGCCATCGCCTCGATCCCCTTTTCTTCCATCGGGATCGTGAGCTGCTCGATTTCGCCTTTGAAAGCGGCCTGGTCGGCTGCGGGAACGTCGGCAGGCAATGTCATCCCGCGAACGGTTGTAGCGTAATCAAGGTAAACACCAGCAAGACGTTTCAGAGCTTTTACGGAAGTCTTCGCGTCACCGTACTTAATCGCGCTCTGGAAGGCTTTTTGAGCCTTCTCAAGCTTCTCGGTCTTGATCGCAAGGACGGTACCGATGCGCTCAACCCGTGCTTTCACGCTCTGTTTCTTATACTCATCTTCGAGAACGCGGGCTTGCACGAAACGAGCGCGCGCCAAGAGATCTTTCGGAAGATTATCGCGAGCGATGATCTTCTTCGAAAGGTTGAACGCTTTATTATGGTCGTTCTTCTCAAACGCGAGTTCAGCTTGCTCCACGATCATGCGGCTTGCGTGGGGCTCAATACCTTTTGACGAGTACTGACCTTCGATATCCGCGAGAGTTTTGTTGTCGCCGCTTTCGCGCGCGAGTTCTGCCGCTTTTTCCATAAGCGAAAGTTGCTTCGCGGGCTTCTGGCCTTCAGCTAGCTTCATGTACATCGTGATCGCGCGGTCTTTTGATCCGCTAAGAGCGAAGAAGTCAGCCGCAACCTCACGCCATTTGAATTGGTCTTCGCCTTCGATTTGCGCCAGGTTCAAGAGGACACGAGCCGCGTTATCCAAGCGACCCATCGCTTCGAACGTGTTGGCGGCTTTCGTCAAGCACTCGCGACCATTCGTCGATTTCGGGAAGAGCTTGTGCATCTGGTAGCAAGTGTTTGCACCACCGGTTGCGTCGCCCAAACGGAATTGCAATTGGCTCGCGTTCCACCAAGCTTTCGGCGCCAAATCCGAAGCCGCGTTTTCGAGCGCGAACTTTTTGTAAGCTTCAACTGCAGCCGCGAGCTCGCCTTTTTCTTCCATCACTTGGATCTCGGCGAAATATGCTTCGCGGTAGATCTTCTCGATCTGCGTGCTGCGACCACCCTCCGCACCTTTTGCCAAGAGCGACTGCGTAGCTTCTTTGATCGATTTATAGTCTTTCTTATGGTTGAGGATATCGAGATACAAGTCTTGAGACTTCAAGACTTTCTCGGGCAATGCCGCACCCTTCGGATAATCCATCCAGCCGATAGCTTTGAACTGAGGAGCCGCTTCATCGTAACGGTTTTTCTCGTAAGCAATGAAGGCCTTCTTGAAGCGAAGGTCGAGGCTATACTGACCGCTAGCGTGACGACGGATGTAGGAGTCTGCGAGAACACCGAAACGTTGCTCGTCTTCATCCGACCACTTATCGCCTACTGCTTTTTCCAAGCTCACAACGGCGCCGTAGGCTGCGTCGTGAGAAACTTTGGGATCCAGCTTAGCGCC
>SYLX01000207.1 GCA_005808505.1 Bdellovibrionales bacterium
ATCATCGACGTGAAGAAGGATCCGAGGTTCAGCTTCAGATCGACCCAATCAACGTAGGTAACTCTATCAAGCATCTCTTCTACGAAGCGAGTCGCCATCAGTCCGTGACCGACGTGAGGCAGACCAAAAACATGACCGATTTCGTGCGCGATGGCTCGGTAGAGGAGAGCATCGTACTTCCACGCCGCTCGAACATAGAGGGTTCCGGACTCATAGCTATTCGGCCCACGATCGGAGTTGAAGAAGATGAAGCCTTTTCCTTTGAGTTGAACGCGGTCGTAGCTGGTGCGGACGCTCGTCGCAATCACTTGCTGGATGGGCGTTTGGCTCGCTTTGAAGAAGTTGAGTTGCTGCTCATCTAAAGTCTCACGGCCGAAGAGAAAACGAATGTCTTCGGTTCCATCACAGGGAACTTTCTCAAAGTCTTGCGTAGCAACCTTCACGGGGGTTTGGCCGTTCAACCAAGCGAATTCGGCTTTCCAGTAACGGAACGCTTGCTCAATCAGCGAGTTGATCTTTTCGGACGAGGCGGAGATTGCGGGCTCTTCAACGCGCAAGCAGTAACGAATGAGATTCGTGTTTCTAACGAACCAAGGATTGTGTTGGTCTTTGTAGAGGTCGCCACCAGTGCCAACCCAGCCGCCGGCTTGGGCCATTTCACTAAACAAGAAGACGGTCATGAGCAGGAAGGCACGCAACATTTCGATTCTCCTGAATGGCGCGGCTTGAGCAACGCACGAACCGTAAACTTGCATCAAACTTGTCAAGTAGCTATAAACTTGAGCTGCAAGGCTTCGGTTTTTCTTATACTAAAAGTGCAAACAAGCAGATGAGGGCGTCGATGCAAGTCTTTGATGAAAGCAGCTATAAAGCGGCAATTCGGGGCAAAATCAAGGAATTGAGGAAGACAAAACCACGCTGCAACCTCCGCTGGTTGGCTGAAAATGTCCCGGTTCAATATACGTATCTTTCGAGAGTTTTAAACGGGAACGGTGCTGAACTCAGCGAAGCTCATCTCTTTAAGATCTGTACGCTACTGAATCTCGCGCAGGAAGAAGTTGAGTACCTTCTCCTTCTGCGATCTGCGGAAGCGACGTCTGATCGTGCGTTTCGCGATTATCAAATGAAAAAAGCGGAGCGTATTCGTGAAGCGAAAAGCCAGAGCATGTCGCTTCATGAATTCAACTCATCTCGTTTAGAGGCGGAGCTCGGTTATTTTTTGGATCCCTACGTAGTGCTGATCCATATGGCGCTCTTGATTCCTACGGTTATGAAAGCACCGCAACTCCTTTGTGGAACTTTGGGCATGACCGAAGATCAACTCGCCGAAAAACTCGAGCGCTTGGAGTCGATGGGGTTTATTAAACGAGGGAAAAAGCGCGTGTCGGTGGAGAAGATTTTGAAAACGCGCATGCATGCGAACACGCAGCATCCGCTCATTCGGTCGCATCAGCAGGTTCTAAAAAACATCTGCAATGCTCAGCTTCTGAAGATCAATGATCTTGAGAAAATTAGCTCGATGGCGACGTTCACCGGCAGTCGTGCGGTATTTGTCGAAATCCGAAAAGAGTTCGATGAGTTTATCCGGCGAGTGCAAAAGCTAACCGATCCTACGCCGGAAGAGCACGTCTACCAGCTCAGCTTCGACTTATTCCGTTGGATTTGAAGCCCTTTTATTTGCGTACGCTCATCAAGCGCGAGGCAATTTCGACGAAGCCTTCGCCGCCTTCTTTTTCACTCACAAACGCAGGTTTGTGCTGCAGGCGAGAGATGAAGTTTTTGATATTGGCGACGGCAAACGAGTTGCGGAAGAACGCGAACATCGGCTCGTCATTCGGTGAGTCGCCGCTGAAGGCGAATCGCTCGTTGTAAGCGTCGAGATCAAGGCCAAGTTCGCGCTTCGCGTACTCTTTGCACATGGAGAGTTTGTCGTACGTTCCGAACCATCCGTTGACGTGGATGGAGCTGACTTTCGCTTGAGCTCCGTGGCGAGCGAAGATCGAAACAATTTTGTCGATGTCTTTTTCGGCGAGGGGTCCGACATCTTCAGCAAAGTCGACGGCGAGATCCATAAGCCGTGAGAACTGATCGCTCGCAATCGCGCAGCCGGAAACTTCCTTGAGAACATCGCGACGGATAAGCTCAAGCTTGGCGCGGTTCGCCTCGCGAGATTTCTCATCGAAGACGAAGTGACGATCCATTTTTTTATCGTGATAGCGGAAGTAGAAGCCGCCGTTTTCTCCCACGACTCCATGAACGGGCCAGAAGCGCGCAATCATCTCGCACCAACCAGCGGGACGACCAGTGACGGGAATGATCTCGATTCCTTTTGCGCGCAAATCCCAAAGCGCTTGATATGCATGCGCTTTGAGTTGTCCGTGATCGGTGAGCGTGTCGTCGATGTCGGTAAAGAGGTACTGGACGTTGGTCGAAGAGAAATCTTTTAGCGGCTTCATAGGCTCTCGATCTCGGCGGAAAAGTGAGGTGATTCTCGATGCAGTTTAGGTCCATCGCCGAAAAAACTTGCATTGGTTTGTCGAGTTCAAATATGCCGCGTCAAAAATTTCCACTTGCATCACTACTCAGATAGTCTCATTTTA
>SYLX01000208.1 GCA_005808505.1 Bdellovibrionales bacterium
GGTGCACGCACTGGAGTGCAAGCGTCGCGCTGAAAGCGCGAGCGGGTGAGAGGCCCTTAAGCGAACGCAGCAAAACATGCCGGCGGCATGTTTTGATTGCGGTGCTGAGAGCGAGCTTCGCTGGAGCATCGAAGATGCGTAAGCGATGCGGAGCTCACGCAGTTTCCGAGCGCCCGCGGCGCTTGGGAACAAGCCTCGGGATGTTGCGTGCGGAGACGGGATCTTCTTTACGGTCTTCGCATCTACTCGGATCAGCGCAATTGACTGTCATGCCCAATGTCCTTCGGGCAGTCAGGCAGCACTAGTCCCTGAATTCGACTTCTCTTCTACAACTGTCTTCTCTGTTGATGCGGCAGGCGCGCTCGCCACGGGCTCCATGGCTGGCGCTTCAGCCGAATTCGACTTAGATCGCTTAGTTCGTCGTGAAGCTCGCTTTTGCGCTTTGATGTATTTGGTAAGTTCAGCAGATCGACTGTCATTCCAGCCGGGGATTGCGTCGTTGAGACCTTTTTCTAAAAGGAAATACACTTTATCGGTGAGTACCTCATGACTTGCTCTGTATTCGTGCTCGCCCCTGATTGCACGTGCGATATATTTAACGACATCAGCAGAGAGAATCGCCTTAGCCAACGATTCAGGTGAGAAAGCTGTCGCCTCTTTCGAGAGATCGTCCCAGCTACCAGCTGAAAAAGAAGTTTCATGAAGTTCTAAAAGATCCCAGCATAGTTCCTCTGCCGCTTTTTTGCTGGTGTCGATCGTTTCAGCGCCGCACTTGATATCGATGGCAGCGATTTCAATTCCGCCATTTACCGGCCCTGCAAAATCAAAGAGTTTCCATTCGGTACCATTGCAGAGAATGCCATATCGTACGTCACCTATCGTATGCAGGTATTCCTTCAACTGAACTTTTCCAGATCGAAACTCGGATTTATTGAGATCGAAACCAAGCTTTTTCACTTCAACAACGAAAACCGGCTTTTCGCCTTTCATTACTACGAGGTCAGGACGCGAACGGCCTTTCGTCTCCTGTGCTCGGATCGAATAGCCGGCTGATGCTGTGAACCCTAGACAGCTACGAAGCACGCTCTGGCACCAACGTTCAACATCTAGTTCTTTGGTGCCGGGATTTCCCTCGAGCGATTTGAATTCGTGGAGGTGTTCTACGATCTGATCGAACATTCCACGTACAACGCGCTCATGTTTTGTTTCGCGAGCCATCTAATTCTCCATTTTCTGCGAGCTCAACGCGACTGTCCCGATCTGAACGAGTTTTGTTTAGTTGCTCGCGACAAGATACTGACTGTGATTGTTTCGGTGAAAACCTCGACACTACTTTAGTTAAGAGCATCGTTAACATATTGATTGCTCGATGAGCCCAGCGAATAAACCTGAACTTTATAAATCGAGATTGTTGAGGAGTGGATCGGATTGGGAATTTGGTGCCTAGCCTAATTGGTGGGTCCAGCGGAGCCAAGAAGGAGGTGTAGGAGTACAAATGTTTTACCTATTGGCGTTCGTTCTAAATGTTGGGAATTTAAATCCTGTGGTGGTGAAGAACTGTGTTTCAGTTACCAAAGTGGACGCTCGCGCGGCAGCTAAGAGTGCGGCAGATGATTTAGGCAAGCTTGGACTCGTATGCGACCAAATTCCCGAGTCTCTCGTTTCTGACTGCGGAAATCAGAAGGTAGGACTTGTCGGCAAGGTTCTTGTCATGAAGTCGATTGATGAATGTAAAGCGCTCCCTGACCTGATATCAAAGAATCTCAAAAATTTAGTAAACAGAAATTAGGAACATTCGGGAATTTTTCCTTCTGGTGTCAACAACATTCTCAACCATGCTCCTTAGAGGATTCAATGACAAAGATGCAAACTATAATCTGTGTTTTGGGTTTGCTTATGATTGGATGTGTTCAAGCGCAACTTAAGCCGAACGCGGCAAGAGTTGTAGTTACGAAAACGGCACCAGATAAGTCCTTACTCGTAGGTGAAAAGGATTTTGGAGCACCCATAATCGCGGTCTTGGGTCAGGAAAAGGCACGGGTCAATTTGCTCACTCGGGTAAAGAACTTCGCTGCAACAAATGACTATGATCTAGCTTACATCCAAGATGAAAAAGGAAACCCGCCAAGAGTAGCTGTCGAAGATTATTCGTGTAAGCAGCTCAGTGAGATTAGCGACGATATGATTGAGGATGCTTGCGAACTCGAGCAGCCACATGCTTGTGCTGAAGTTGGCAAGCGTGCTCAGAAATCGAATTCTCATGTAAAGATGCTCGAATTCTTCAAGCGAGCATGCAAGCTTTCGGATAAGGCATCATGCGAATGGCTAGATGGCTATAATCAACATAAAGCTAAATTGAAGAAGGCTTGCATAGCGAAGGATGCTGAGTCTTGTTTCGCTGCCGCTTTGCTTTCAGACGTTGAAGCAGACTACACTCTTATGGTGACGTTTCTTAAGCAAGGCTGCTCTTACGGACACTCGGAAAGTTGTTTTTATCAGAACTACGCTCAAGAAGAAAAAGAACGAATTAAGGAAGAGCGCTCAGCTCAATATCAGCGGTATATGGCAAATCTCCAGGCGGAGACTCTTCGGCAACAACGAATTATTGCGACGATGTCGGTACTGAATTCTCTTCCGCGGACTCAGAACTGCGTTTCTCGGAAACAGTTTGATGGATCTGTAGCAACGAGTTGCTATTAGAAATTCACCGAATCGAAGGCTCGTTCATACTCTTTTTTGTGCCGGGTGAGAGTCAGCTTCACATGCATAGAAATTAACTTAGGGCATGGACTTGTATTTGCCGGAACGTGAATAGCGTCCATGCTGACGATTAGCGAGAGAAGTGAGATGTCGCGCTTATACATCTACAAGATGACGAATGACGGCGGTGGAGCCCCTTGTGTGCATAAGGGAGTTCTTTCGCTTGCGATTTGTAAACCGCAGATTCGGTCGTCGGCGAAAGTCGGTGATTGGGTCATCGGGATTGGTGGCAAAGAGCTTGGCGGGAAGCTCATCTACATCGCTGAAGTTACGAAGTGTGAAGGCGGCTTAAGTTACTACCGGAAGACTGAATACACAGATCGACCGGATTGTATCTACGAACTCGCAGCTAACGGTGCGGTAGAGTGGCGTGAAGATTCGATCTACCATCCTGATGGCCACTGGATGGATCGAGATATTGGAGCTACACCAGGGTACGAAAAAGCGAACGTGCTGCTCTCTTCTAACTTCACCTACTTCGGACGCAACTCTATTGAAATTCCGAAATCATACAAAGAAGCTCACAAGCTCTTAGGCTCGCTGACTCAAGGTCATCGAGTGAATCTCTCAGCAGAGGCTCTGAGGGACTTTCAAAAATTACGCGACGAAGTTTGGTCCAAGTACAAGAGAGGAAAACTTGGCGACCCGTTCCATGCGGATTTAAGTAAGTCTTGCTCGGATGACGAGGGAAGTGCGGAGTAGGATGCTCAGTTCTTACTTCGATATGTGTCAGGCATGTATCAGTTTAAAATCTCACGTGGATCAGATTCGGTCATCCGAAAACAGTCTGCAGCTCAAACGGCCTCAGTCACAGGCGAGTCGTTCGTTTTATCAAGAGGTTAGCGACCGAGTTAACTGACTGCCGGATTCATGAGATCTAAATGCAGCTTCCGACGGTATAAACCGAAAAGAATTATAGGAGGGATGTATGCGATTGTTAGCTATTACATGTGTCTTCTTGTTTTCGTCGGTTGTCTTCGCGAAGGATACGTACGTTAAAGGCTATGTCCGAAAAGACGGTAAGTACGTCGAGCCGCATTTCAGGTCCGAGTCTGACGGCAAGTTTGAAAACAATTACTCAACGAAAGGAAACACAAATCCCTACACTGGCAAGAAGGGGACTAAAACCTATGAGTATGATTCGAGCACCTTCGGCGATAGTTCAAGCGACGATTAAATTCTGAAAAAAATTGATTCTGCGAATCGCAGGGACACGCGATTCGCTTTTAATTGGATTTCTGCATGAAGTGCGGCGTGCAGCGTATACGTTCCCGAGGTTTTCAAATCGCTTCTGTTGATGCAGGGACCTGACCGGCCGGGCTCAGAGAGCTCGGGAATAATCAAATCATGCGCGAAGCTAATCAGAGTCGAAAGCCTGAAGAGAACTGGTCGAGAATGCGGTGCCTGCGAATCGGCTATACCATTAGCTTTTACGCCTCGGTGGTTCCTCCGTTAGTTGTATCTCAATATATTAGGAATATTTGGTTGGTTGGATTCCTGCTCATAATCTTCCAACTCTTGAATTATCGATTTTTTCTGCGGCCGCTTAGTCAGGCGATTTGCCCGGTGTGCGAACAAGAATTCTTTCGAGGCGGCGGCGGATCCATTTATTTTGTGAGATGTCAGGGTTGTCGGAGTAAGATTGGAGAGAACATTCCCGAAGCGAAGAAGCAATTTTTGAACGGTGATAGGTACAGGCAGTGAAGCTTTGAAAGGTAGTCATGAAACTTGTTTTGCTTCTCAAAGTGTTTATCGTTGGACAACTGCTGGCGGCCTCGCATGCTGAGGCATGTAAGTGCGGCAAAGAATCTTTCTCAGTGAAGTTCAATAACGCATCTTTAGTTTTTTTAGGAACATCTATTCCGGATGCGAAAGGAAAGTATCTATTCAAAATAAAAAAGGTTTGGAAGGGCAAAATCCGAGAAGATGATTTCGTTCACACTAGCGAGGATTGCGGTTACCACTTCCATCCCAAAACTGATTATGTCGTCTTCGCTGATACTAAGAGCGGCAAAATCTCGACAGATATGTGCTCAGGTTCGGCGCCGTCAACGCCAACTTTGCTCAAGTGGTTGGATGAGAATCGGCCGGCGGGGAAGCAGTGAATCTATTCCTGTTTTCAATTTTATTATTAACGGGACTCTACCTTGCTATCCCATTGGCTTATTTGTTCTTTTCAAGAACGGACATTCCTTACAAGCCCAGTGCCGAGATTGACCGATCGATTTTCGATTTCACCTCGCCGGACCTTGCCGCAGCAGAGGCGCGTTTGGCTGAGCAGCCATCGAATGTGATGCTCAGACTATCGATTCTCAAGCAAATTTATATTGATAAGCGATCAGCCGATGCGGGCGGCCCAGGGTTAGCCCACGCTAAGTGGATTCTAGAGAATGCACCAGAATACGCAGGTACAATCGTCTGTCGAATACCCTTCTTTCGACTCCACGATGAGGAAAAAGCGCGAGAAATCGAGAATATTCTAAACCTTATAGAGGCTCACGGGCGTACAGCCTCAATTTTAAGGACCTTTAGTGAGTTGTTAACTCATTTGAATAATGTCCTTTCGGTACAACTGGCAGGTGAACTCAATGAAAAACAAAAACTCAGCCCGGACTCGCTGTACCGGTGTGCGTACTTGAGGATGATCTTCGGGGATGTTGAGACTCCTCGCTCGGCTGAATGGGCGACATGTTGGTCTCTCTACCGACGGTGGTTGAAGTGCAGTTGGTCGGAACGCGACTTTTGGAAATTCGAGAAGCTCCAAAACCAGATCGGTAAAAGTATTTGGCCATATCCCATCCGAAAATTACTACTCACTTTAAAGGGCGAATTAAGTACAGCGTTCTGTAGATCTCGGAAAGGCATTCCGGATTACGTTGATGCAGGGGCAGTCGCGCTCTTTGCTGGTGAGACAATTGCAGCAAAAAAAATTGCACGACTGATTAAGCGCGACTTAGTTGAGTTCCAAAAAGAATGTGCATACCCGCAGCAGAAAGAGTCCATCTACATATTCTTCGCAAGGCTGGCAGTAGCTGAGGGTAATGAAAAAGAAATTTTGGAGAATCTTCGGAAGAAAGAAGAATTCGAACTCGAATCAGAATTCCACATCCTATCGAGGCACGACGTACTCTTGAATGATCTTTTACGGTCAGGTCGAAAGGATGCTGCGTACTCACACATGAAGACTATTTCGCGTAACATCGCATATGCGCCGCGCGTTCAGAGATGTCTTGAGCTCATTCAAGCAGGTGAATTGATCACTGCAAAACGTCTTACTTAGGATAGCAGCTAGAAATCTAGTTAGTTGTCTCGACGCGAATCATTCGGTGGGGGAGAGGTAGAGTACCTTGAACAATAATGATGTTGCAAAAGCCGAGAAGGTCATCTTCAAAATTATTCTGACAGTCTTGTCTATGGCGCTTGTTTGGTATCTCACACGCGAGCGCGGCACGTTGATAATTGAAGAGCCGACTGAAGTTGTGAGCAAGCCGTTCCCTCCTGGTTGGGGCTATGAAAAGATCGAGGGCAAAAACAAAGTCCTCAAAGTTTTGCAACCCGGTCATCGGATCAAGTTTTCAGATCGCAGATACGAAAAAGATTTCGCGTATTATGACGTCGAAGTTGACGGGCGAGAGGGATACATTATTTCCGGTCCGGGATATCGGCATGAGGAATGATTAAACTTCAAGGCATTGGTTCATTCTCTGGCTCCTGATCCACCCTCACTCCAGCAATCCTTCGTGCGATTTAATATCTGTCGCTGCGTCTCGATCACGCACGGCCAAAAAATGGTCACTACAAAGTTCTATTTAGGGCTTATTTAATCTGGCGTTGAAAGCGCATTTTTTAACCAGGTTTCGATCCGATTCACCTGCGCAGATGGAATTTCCCATCGCTCGGCAACCAATTCCAAATACGAGATTTGTGCAGCGACAGCTTCATCTCGCTTTTCACTTGGTATTCTCGTGAGGTAGTTGCTAAAATTCTCGTGCGAGAAAAATGCGCTATTCTCGATTTTGGCGAACGAAATCTTCTCGACATTCCGCAAAACCTTCGGTGTCAAAACATACTTCCAATTCAGCAATGGCCCAGCGAGGAAAGGATTACTAGTGTACTCCCCAGCCAAATCGACCCCATGCTTTTTCAACTCCCGCAGGATTCCGCCTTCCTTAAGGTCTACGATGATCTGAAACGCATCGATACGTGGCTTCAGAAAGTCAGCGAAGTTCACCGCCTCAGTGACTTCAGAATCAGTTGTGCTGACCAGTCCGTTCTCACCGTGGTTTGCAGAATCGACCGGACTAAGGGATACAAAGTAGTTAATTTTCGAAGTTTCACTAAAATCAGCTTCAGACGCGGCGCCAGCTTTAAGCCATCGTTGTTCGGTCTCGCCCAGTCCCCAGTGCCAATACTGAGTACCAGCAGGGACGATCTTTAGATCACATAGACGAACTCGGCCGACGTTTGTCTGAATGAAGAGTGAATTTCCATCTTTTGTAACGTCGATGGGTACGAGAGCTCGGATCTCGCTCGCGTGCTCATTTTGTTCAGCTAAGACTGCTCTACCTGTAAGAGTAAGAGATGCAGTGATTATCACAGTGCATGCGGTCTTTAGCAAAACTGAGTTCATCTTTTTTCCTTCGGCTCGATGCCAATTTTCTAACTCTGCGGAAAACCGCAGGGCTACGAATGTACATTACTGCGTTGAAACGACGAACCCTTTCGGCAGGTTTCCGCTAAGTAAAACTGTCTAAAGTCAGAACAGCTTTGAAACAGATTCAGCTAGCGAGCACTTCGGAGCTCCTGACGCTTCTTTGAAATCTGATTGCCATGCTCGTGCCAAATCTCAAAGGCCGAGAAGTTGCTCCATAGCGTCTCCTGCGGATCCACACACGCAACTTCTCGGCTTTAATCGCTCCGTCGCTACCGCTTCCTCGCTGTTATGCCTTCCGCACCTCGTGTGCGTTCGGCGGGAGGGGAGCCGTTGATTTTACCTTGAGGGTGCCGTGTAGAGTCAGCAGCGGGAAATCAAACGACGAGTTAGTTGGCCGCCGTTTGTTGCTACAAGCTTCGCCTTCGCCTCAGCAACGCAACAACCAGCGGCCTTCACAGGTTCGGCAGCTCCGCTTCCTCTCCTTAGATGCCGCGCGCACCTCGTGTGCGCTTGGCTTTCTATCCGGCAGTCGGACGATCTCTTCTTCATCTCTCAATTAATCAGCGCTGAACTCTGTCTCTGAGTTGCATTCGTCTCCGATCGATTGGAGGTGAGAGATGGGACTAAGAGAGAAGATTCGGATGAGGGCGTTGGGGAATGCGGGTGGAAAAGCGGGGGAGCCGAGATCTTCTCGCGCAAGCGACTGCGATGCAGCCGCGGACGAGAAGGGAAGCCGAGAAGTTGCTCCGCGCGATCTGCTCTGCAGCTCGCAATGCAACGTCTCGGCTTCAACAGCTCAAGTCCTCTCCGAGGACTCGCCTATGTGCCTCACGCGCATCATGCGCGTTCGGCTGCCTTAATCGCTATGAGCCGCGCGGCTGACGCTGTTTTGCCTCGCATCCGCTCGAGGGGTTCCTCGCCAGCCGAACTTTTGAAGGTAGACCTTTACCTTGCGGCCGTCTTTCGCGATGTAGCTTTTCTGGTTTGAATGTGGACCAATCCTTGAGTTGATTTTTCGCCTAAATTGAATGGCATGCTACTCGCACGATGATCGATTGAGCGGTTTGCGTAGACTTAATAACGCCATAAACGATCTTTGGCTGCAAAACGGCGCTAACCTTCAATAACCTATTCGGGAGTCTTTATGCGTTTATTCGGTTTGGTTGCCGCGATTTCGATGGTTTTTATTGCAAGCGTTTCTTCAGCAAAATCTCAGGTATGTTTGAAGGGGTCCTATAAGATCACGACCCTCTCAACTCTCTACGTGGATGGATCTTTAGAGCAAGTATCCGCTATTCCTGGCGATGAATTTATCGTGGAAAACTGTGAACCTCTAGAATCGAGCAGCGGTAAAACGATGGTTAAAGGAAAATACATCGATGCGCTTGGTTCTGAAACTAAGGGATACATTCACTTGGAGTATCTCAAGAGCTCTTCTAATTAAGCTTAAACGGTATTGTTGAAGCAAATTGCTCCTCCACTTGGATTCTTCCAGATTCCTTGTTGGAGGAGTTTTCGTTTTTTGTGCGTGCTGACTGCAGATTATCTGATTCTGAAGACCTGCCATTCGTCTGGTTAACGAGCTCAATTTTATCGAATGCTTGAGCCCACGCTCACTGATCGCGTTAATCAGTTGGGGCGCGCATCGCGCGTCTGTTATGATTACTAACAGCCACTCATTTTAGAGCGACGACAAGAAGGGAGTCGAGATGTTGCTTCAGGCGATCTGCTGCTCAGCTCGCAACGCAACTGCTCGACGCTAACCGCTCCGAGGTGCTCGCATATTTGTCTCACGGGAACTAAGAGATTCGGATCCGATGTATCTACAAAAACGTTGTGTCGTGGACTAAGGAGGATTACTCCCGAATGCTTTGCGTGAGTTTTCCTTGATTCCGAATTTCACTCAATTAAGCTCGGACGTCAGCACTCAAAAAAGGATCTCTTATGCTCTTCGTATTACTAGCCTCAAGTATCTCATTTGCAGCGCCTTCAGCTCCGCCTCCTAATCCGGCTTACGACTGCACGGTTACAGTGCAGGGCAAAGATGGTTTCGATAAAAACATTTCGTTGCCTGGTGATAAGTCATCAGCGGCCATTGAATTTCAAAAGCCAGGTCTATCGTTCAAGCAAATGGCGAGGATTGATCGAGGCATTGATTCGGTAGGACTAGAGATCTTCAATTTCGAGAAGAGTGAGTGGAAGTCGACTAGCCGAACAACAGTTGGCGGATTTGTACGATCGATTATGTTAGTCGAGGCAAACCAAAGTTACATAAGCTGCGTTAAGAAGTAATCACAGGTCGAATAGAAAAAGACTTAGCCTGCGGCAAAATCTTTGGAATACGATCGAGGGCTCCTCGCAAAAATAAAAAGTTTCTGATTTTTCCGTTTCTGGCGCTGGTCCAAATCAGCTATGAAGGGGAAGAATGGCAGGGCAGAACAAATCAAAGAGTGAATAGACATATTCTCCACTTTATCAATTTACTGCTTCTCTTTCTCTTCAGTCGCGGCCAGCCGTTTAAACGCTAAGGCTAACATGTCTGGCCCCATAGTGGCTTCATAGCTCGCAAGATGATGCCCACGAAGTATTTGCGCTTCAGGCGCATAAAGATGCCCAACAGCTTCCTCGCCGAGAGTTACTGCTTCAGCATGTATCCTTGCGTCCGACTTAATTTTATTGAGGTCCAAAAGAAGATCTATGCCTTCTGCATATAACCACGCGTAGGTACCCATTTCTCTTTCGTAGTGAGTTACCCAAGTAGAGCATTCGAATATTTTGGTTGCTCGATTATATTCTAAATTCGTGGTCTTTCGCTTATCTCCAGTTTGGACATCAGGGCATTCGTAAGTAAGCGGCCGTTGATTACCAAATGTACTACTTACCAATCGAAGTTGAACCTTAGTGGATTTTCCAAGCTTCATCTTATGAGTTAATTCAGACAATGCCTGTTCGCAAAACTCACATGGCAACCGTGAAGAGGCCAAGCTTCTGTAACCGCGAGAACCCAGTAACAAGTTCTTTTCGCCACTCATATCCGTATCCCATAAAGAATCTACCGGAATCTGATCCGGATAACTGACACCATGGGTTTGAACTCCAATCGAGCTATTTAGTGCACTACAATCTTTTGAGGGACCTGCAGCAATACATGCAGCGGCATCCCTAGATCTCCTTGTGAGATCATCACCTTTGTCAAATAAGTGGTGCCATCCGACCAATGCTACATCTTGATTCGCTCGCTGAATTCTACTTGTACGATACTCGCCCTTCATAATGGCATATGCCATCTGATCATAGTGCTGATCATCAAATTCTTCTCCTGCAGCGATGAGTGCGGGTACATAAAACGCCGTAACGAGCGGATTTTGGACGCAAAATCGCCAGGTCTCCTTGAGTAGCGCAGGTATTCCTGCTCGAGGATTGATTCGACTCGCGTCGTTCGGAAAATCTGGATCGCGAAATATTTTTGGAAAGTTATAACGAGCGAAGCCATCTGAAGTGCAGACGTTGGAGTCAAGGTAGGCTTGAATCGTACCTTTGCTATCAAGAGGAATGCTTGGGGCGGTTGAATCCCATACTTCCTTTTTCCAGCCTAGGTCCTTTATTGGATCCATTCGTCCGAAATCGCGACGTACAATATAAGGAATTAAAACTCCATCGCGCGTCTTAGTTCCAATTTTCTTGTGATGCTGCCAAACATAGTTGCGGATAGCCGCCGCTCTTTTTCGCCATACTAGTTTCTCTTCAGGAGTTTTAGAAACGCTTGCCATAAAAGTAAAAACTCTCAAGAAGGCCGACGCAGCGTGAATGTAAGCTACTGACCATGATGAACCGTCTGTCTTATGCCGCTTACTTTCATTTGATTGATCATGCCGATCCCATTGTCCGTATCGGCTACTTATGCCTCCATCGAACACATTTGCACCAACGACGTCGTGAGAGAATACATGCCGTTTCCAGATGCTTTCAGCATACTGTCGGGTCATTGCTGGATCAGCCTCATGCATAATTGGAAAGACTTTCCAGAAGTTCCCATAGTAGTCATTTATTTCGTGAAAGACTTTGTCCCGATCAAGCGTCCCCTCTTCGTCATGCTCAGTGCTTGTGTGCTCAAATTCATTTGAACCGGGAACGAAAAATAGATGATTACCGTGGAGGAACAAACCCTCTTTCAATTCGGGATCGTTAGCATTCATCCGCGTTGATGATCTCGCGGCATAAGCTCTTATATAATCGATCGCAGCTTGTTTATAGGCTATATCGTTAGAGTCATTGGAGTTGTAAATCTGAAGAAGCGGCGATTCAAAAAATAAATTCGTACCATGCAGAGCACGTCTTTCGCCATTACTGTATCCCACTAAATTAATAGATCGATAGGCATAAGAGCGACTGACTCCTTCTTTGATCTCGCCTTTTTTTATCTGAATGATTGATTTGAAATAAGGTGTGTTCTCATACCGACCAACACTAAGCATCGTACGTTTGTGTTCTTCGTAGATTTTGTGAAAATCGACTTTTGATTGCACTTGTTCGGGACTGACAAAATTTTGGAAAAATACGAAAGCGAATATTGTCGCGGCTACAACTACGATTTTTTCTCTGATATGTCGCAAATCAGTATCTCCCGTAAACGTCCCGATATTCTTAAAGCGTATCAGAGGAAAACTAATTCATCGGTACTTTTAGACAAACGTTTCAGATCGAGATCACTCCCATTATCGATAAACGAATCGGTAAGTCCTTCCAAAAAAAAAGGGTAGAATTCGGCCAAACACCTCTGCCGTAACTACTGATGGATTAGTATCTTCGATACACTCATCTATTGGTTGCGAAAGCTAAAGGATGGCGTGTGTCCTATGCGAGACTCTTAAATTGAGTCGTTCAAAAACAAGTTTGGGGTTCCAAAAAAATCTTGGATCGGCTCTTCTTATGCAGCTCTCGCAGAGCGAAAATCAATCCTCCTGTGATCCTGGCTCTTAACCCTCGATTTCTCGACGGCACTGTTGATGCTCAGACATCTTCCAAATACTAAGGCTAAATTTTTTTGTTAAGGGGAGGGAAGCCGATGATTTCACTTCGAGGCGGCTTCTAAGAGTCAGCAGCGTGAAATCTTCGGCCTTAACCGCTCCGTCGCTACCGCTACTCGCTGTTATAACTCGTATCCGCTCGGCTTTTTGTCCGGGTGCCGGAAGCTATCTTTTTCATCTCTCAAGAAACCAACGCTGAACTCCGCGTCTGAGTTGCATTCGTCTCCGGTCGACTTGAGGTTGAAATGTTTTTGAGTTCGTTTGTTGTGGGGAGGGGCATGGAGAGAACGGGAGTCTTCTTTTCCGACAATTTGGAACGGATTTCTGCGGCGAAATGCTATTCCAGAAAATAACCTAGATTTCGTTTCACTTCGGAAACAGGCTTCTGGAGAAATAACCAGCTCGGCCGAACAAAAGTTACCTTTTTGGAACTTCTCCGACAGAAGGCGCTAGCTTCCGGAAGCGCTTCTGAAAATTCCTTCATTGAGGGTCTAATTTTCTGAGCGTATTGCGCATCAAAATCTTTGATTAATTACCTAGGCTCGAGCGAGAGTTAACGTGCGACTTGCTTCAAGGAGATTGGCATGACTAAACCGAGCCAGCATAAGGTAAATCTAAAGGTAAATCTGGTATCTAAAATTCGTGAAGCGTTGGAATCTGAATTAGATACTATCACCGAAAAACCGGCTCTGAGCATTCGCGAACGTCAAGTCCGAGATTTACTTGAGAAGTATCGGAGTTACCCCGAAGAAAACTTTTTGCTAAGTCAAACTCTGCAGTCAGGCTCGGTTGTTTTGGTAATCGAGGAGTGGTGGGATGAGCCGAGAGAACGATGGTACTTCGTTGGCTTTGGAGGTGAGATGCCAGTACTGTATTCCGGCCGACGATTTCAGGTCGTTGCGAGCGATTATTTTAAAAACAAAAGCGTTGGGCATGTTTTCCAATCTGAAGAACGGTTGGGTACCAATGAGATGACTCTCAGTCATAGAATCGTCTATGCGATTTGAACTGGGTTCAGCCCCTTACTCGTTGTTATGCTCGGATTGTTGCGCCCTCGTTTAAGATAGTCTGAGCACATGCTTGACGAGATTGATGTGGCAGATGATTCGGTGGCCGCGATGATCGGAGAGAATCATTTGCTGTTTTGATTTCGAGAGGCTGATGTATACTTTCGGGTATCGGGCTTCGCTTGCTCCTGTGCACTCCGACGGTGACTGCGCTGATGCTTGTCGCGAGTCGATCGATTGGCTAGCGGGCTTTCGAATGATCTCGGGTCGGCTTTGCATTTTGTCTCCTTTGGTTGATGGAACGAAGGGTGCAAACATTAGTGCTGTCATTTAGGCGAATAGAGCGGTTTTGGAGGATACCTGGTCTGATGGGCGGACGATGTGGCATCCGCAAGCCTTGAACAACGGTAACCCGGCCTGGTAGACCGTCTGCATGTCGAGTGACGAGTTTTATCGGAAGAATGTTGGTCGAGCGGTCCGGTCCTTATTTTCGAAAGCAGTCGAGAAGTTTGAGCGATCAACTTTGCCAGAAGTCCCGCTTGCGATTGATCTCGGTTGCGGGATCGGAATCGAAGTCGCAGCTCTTTTAGAAGATGGTTGGTCTGTCGTAGCAATTGACCAGAATGTAGGAGCTATCGAGGCTCTAAAGAGTCTTAAATCGCAGGACATAAGCGATCGACTCCAGATTCTTCAAACTAGTTTCGAAGAACTCTCTCATCTGCCACCTAGCGACTTCATATTTTCCTTTCACAGCTTGCCGTTTTGCAAAGCTGAGTCGTTTAAGTCTCTCATGGGTTTAGTCAGCCAGAGCCTAAAGCCGGGAGCTATCTTGGCGGCTACGTTCTTCGGGCCAAGCGACGACTGGGTTAAAGCTGGTAAGGCAACAGGAGTTAGGTCAGTCGATCTGAAGTCATTCTTTAGTTCGTGCGACGTTCTGCATCTCCAAGAGAATGAAATGGATGCGCCGATGACAAACGGAGCGATGAAACACTGGCATATTTTGGAATTCATCGCAAAGAAGCGAGCGTGAAGAGCTAAGAGCCGAGAAGTTGCTTCTGGGGCCCTCCTTCGGAGTGCCTGGCGCAACTTCACGGCCCTGACACGTTCGCGAGCATGCCGGCCTCTTGGGCAAGCATCGCGCTCTTGCTGTTCGAGAAGGTAGTAATTTCAAATTCATTCCCGGAACAACTTAGATGGACATTTCGAGGTAAGAACCGTTGTAACGATGCGCGATCTCAATGTGACAGGTGCTTAGCGGAAAGGTTAGATTTGAATCATGGATATTAAAGATTTGGATCGTTCAATCGCACGTTGGCTATTTGCTGGTGCAATCCTTTCCATATTCTTGGCGGCTCCGATGTTTCTTGAGCGCTTCAATATGTTCGCCGAGAAACCGGACTCACCCTTAGGTGAGCACGGAGTCCTGATTCTAAGTCTTGCAGAATCATTGAAAATCGCGCTCTTCAGCTTTTTTGCCGTGTCTGTGGGGCGTCGATTTGCAACGAGAGCGGGGCTCGAGGCACCGGTTCTACGAGCACTCATCTTAGGCCAAAGAAAAGACGCTCTAGAGGCGATCAAACGTGCTTTACCGATCTCCGTTGTTCTTGCAGTAATAGGACTAAGTTTAAAGGTGGGTACGGGCTTTTTGTTCGATGGACCAAATGTTCTTCCTGCACTTTTGCAGTTGAACGATGGTGAAAACCTTCTGCTCGTTGCCTTCGGCGTATTCTACGAGTTCGACATCAACCTTTGGTTTCGGTGGGGAATCTTGTCAGTGGCTTCGCGACTTGTTTCTAGTGTCTCGACGATGGCCCCGCAAACTACCTTCCTAGTGGCGAATGCTATTGCAGCAGTATCGCACGGTCTTTTTGCCTGCCTAAGCGCCGGAGGTTGGTATAAGAGCCATGGTGGCTCTGAGCACTATCTCTTGGCAACGTTTCTAGTCTACGGAGCTTCCAGTTTCGTGTTCGGACTAGGTATTCGGCGCTTCGGTCTTATTTCGGGTATAATCTCATCAAGTTTATCTGCGCTCCTCACGTTGGTGCTCGCGGCATTTTTTTGCTGATGCAAATGCAAGATTTGCTGTGCCGGTTGATTATCGGATCACTTGCTCCAGATATTTCAAAAAGTCTAAGAGCCCGATTGTCATAAAGCTCATGTAGACTTTGTGTCCCTGCCAAGCTCCGGCCGTAACTCGCGCTGCGACTTGGTTCCATTCTTCATCGCCGCTTAGGTCGCGCTTGAACTATGGTGGAAGCTGCAGACATACAAAATCGGCATTGCTTCCGAGAGTAAGTTCCATCCCGGAATCGTAGCGAAGGTAATAGACAAAACTCAAGAAGCGGGAAGCCTAGAAGTTGCTCTGTTTGCCAGCATGCCGGTTTGCCAGAGTAGCTCAAGTGTCAGGTGCAATGATCGACGTAAGTTCAGTATGCACTCGCTTTCTTGTGCGAATTGCGAACGTGACATAGGTCATTTTAGCTCAAGGCAAAA
This sequence comes from Bdellovibrionales bacterium, assembly GCA_005808505.1. Lineage (GTDB taxonomy): Bacteria > Bdellovibrionota > Bdellovibrionia > Bdellovibrionales > JAMPXM01 > SYLX01. The sequence continues at coordinate 15,942 of SYLX01000208.1, forward strand.
GACGGCACCGTCTTCGAATGCTATCGCCTTAACCGGGGATAGCTTGACGACGAATCTTGGAAATGGCTTGTCAACCGGTGAAAGACCGTCCGGGCATCCTAGAAAATTGATGTCGTAAACATTCCCCTGGATTTCTTGGGAGCCGCATTGGTTTTTAAGGCTTCCCAGAAGGGATTTTCGCTCACCATCGCTTACTTTCTCGAATCTTGTCTTACATTTCATCCAAGTTGAAATCGCAGGGATAGTAAAATTATTGGCGGAAAACGAGAATACTTCTCCGGGCTTATTCTGGACAAAGTCTCCGCCTATACCCTTATGGTTGGCGTACTTGCTCACGGAAGTTAATTTCCAAGCGCCCTGGAGAGGAATTGCTGCTCGAGCAGAAATTGAATTCGAGATGGCGAAAAGCAAAGCGAAGGATCCCGCGAGTAACTTCATGAACTATAAGTACAAAATAGAACTTCGTCCCGTCAATTAGCCAATGTTTTTAGAGCGTGGCGGCGACAGGCTAGGGAAAGCTTGAGGAATACGGCGTGCGCTTTACATCAGGCAGGCGAGATTGGTGGCGATTAGTAAGCAATAGCTTTCGTGTGCGAATCGTGAGCATAAACTAGAGGGGTTTACTTGATCCTAAGGCAAAAGACTTTCTTGAATGAGTTGACGAGTAGGCTCAAATGGAACCAGGTGTCCTCCCTTAAATTGAACAGCCCTTGCAGCGCCGTTTCTGAGTAGGACATCAGAGATGAATTTACCGCTGCTATCGAAGTTCTCCTGGTCTTCGATTCCTTCAATGATGGTGAGGTTACCGCACCGGGTGAGGTCATTTGCCCATTTCGATACAGGCTCCGTAACAGCCTCGCTGCCGATTCCGATAAACCACGGAATCTTCTTTCCATCCGGACGTTCCATACAGGAGCGGTAAATTTTTGTGGCCATATACCCACCATTCGAAAAGCCTATTAATCCGTAGATTTTATCGGCGCCGAAACATTTTGCTACAGCAGCATGCGCTATCCGAAGCGTCTGTTGCGCTTGGGCTTCCGTCATCCCTGCGCCCCAACACAAAGGAGGCCCACCTCCTGGGCAAGTTCCTTTCGCTCTGTCGATCACATCAAGCCTCGATCTAAATATCCGCACCTGGAGCTTGCTGAATCCAACCTTCAAGTACTTTGTCGTGAGTGCAATCGGGGGAAATCTAATAGGTACGAAGATGATTTCCGGAAGTCTGAAGTCAGCTAATATTGTTTCGTGAAGTTGAAGATCTCTTTGTGTTGCGGGTTTCATTTTCGTTATTGATATTTGTTGGCAACTTCTCGGCCTCACCAGTGTCAATCTTTGCCGAGCGTTCACTTATGTGCCTCGCATCCGCTCGGCACCTTTGCACGTTCATGTGATCCGCATCTTCTCGTTAGATGCCCTTTTGCGCCTCGTGTGCATTCTGCCAAATTAAAAATAATTTCGTCCAGGTGAGAACGAGTGGAGCGAGCGAAAGATATCGATGCGAATCGGCTCTGATCCAGGTGAAGAAATGATGGCAACCGGATATTCGCGGTCGGAGACATCTACACGCACTGAGCTTTTCGGATTGATCTCTTCCTCATCTGGACGGAAGAGATGCATCGCCTGCTCGTCAGAAAGCTTGTAAATGACAACCCCACGGTAATCAAAGATGATGAATGTATCAGCGTCGCGGAAATAGGCGTCGCCTGCGGCAAGTTTGAAGTAGTTAGTGCCATCAACGCTGAATGAAGTGGTAATCTCTACTCCATACCAGCCCATCCGAATCTCTCCCAAGTCTTTTCGATCAAACCAATGTTTTCTGTCAGATGCGTAGATGCGCTTCGACTCCGTTTCCATGGTCATGTCCTCCTGTTTAGACGGGCAGAAAATTAACGTCCTCGTAATTCTATCGACGACGGCTACCAAGGCAAGGCTGGCTTAATCTAAAACGTATGAAGACTAGCGATCGATATGCTCAGCTTTGAAACCGACCTTGAGACGAAGTTTTTAAACGAACTTGGAAAATATTGATAGCTCGCTCAGTCTTTGATTATGACTAAAATCTTAGTGATTTTGTTTGCTGCTTCATTCTCTGGCCGCTCGTGGTTCCTCCCGCTGTGAGGAGACTACGTTCTCGTGTCTACCAAAGGCCACAACGGGCCTGATCTCTTCAACATCGCTAGGCTCTGTCAGCACGACTCCCAATTACAACGCGTTTGGAGAGGTTGAGACGGAGACAGCGACTTTCGGCGCAAACGCTCTTTATTCGTACGCGCTTACGCGAGATGCCATCGGGCGGATCAATGGTAAAACTGAGACGGTTGGTGGTGTAACCACTTCATATGCCTATACCTTTGATCCTGCAGGGCGCCTCACTGATGTTACAAAGAACGGAGTAGCTCAGAGCCATTATGACTATGATTCAAACTCTAACCGCACCGGCGGTCACCGGAATGGTGTTAGCTTCTCCGCAACATATGATGTGCAAGATCGACTCCTCACATACGGTACGAAATCCTACACTTATAACTTGAACGGCGATCTCACTTCAAAAACAGACTCGGCGACATCAACCACAACGAATTACACATATGACGTGTTTGGCGGATTGACTCAGGTTCAGCTGCCCACGAAAACGATCAACTACGTTATTGATGGAAGCGGTCGGCGCATTATTCGGAAGATCGGGACGGCAATAGACAAGTATTACCTTTACTTCGGAAAGCGTATTTTAGCTGAAGTTAATCCAAATGGAACCATGAGCCGACGATACGTGTATGCGACAAAGTCGCATGTTCCTGATTACGTTATTCAAGGCTCAAGCGTCTTCAAGGTTGTTACTGATCATCTTGGCTCCGTTCGCATGGTTGTGAATATTGCGACCGGTACAATTGCGCAGCAGATTGAGTATGACGAATATGGGCGCGTGTTGAGTGATACAAATCCTGGATTTCAAGCATTTGGTTTTGCGGGTGGTCTTTATGATCATGAAACGAAGCTCGTGAGATTCGGTGCTCGTGATTACGACGCTGAAGTTGGCAGATGGACGTCGAAGGATCCTATTCTGTTCGCTGGTGGTGACACGAATCTTTATGGGTATGTGTTGCAAGATCCGATTAACTTCATAGATCCTGATGGCAAAATGTCTATCGCCGTGGGCATCATTATTACCGTGACCGTTGGTCCTCTATCCTACTGGGTTTGGGACAACTATTTCCGCGAAGAAGATGCGCTTGACGAATTAAAGCGTCAGATTGATCAAGACAGAATGAGATCGAAAGGTGGACAATGCTCGCCCAATGCGCCACCCGCACCACCACGAAGACCTCCACCGAATACTGGTCCTCCGCACATACCCACTTGAGTCTTTGAGGGATTGGACGCTATCCTAACGAGAATGTTTAATAAGTATGGAGGTATTCCGGCGTGAACAATCGTCGTCTAATTCAGTACGTACTTTTTGCCTTAGCAATTTTTGTGACCACGATCATCACGCTTATGGTTTTCAAAAAAAACGAGATTTGCCTGTGACACATACAATTGCTCACCCGGAAAGCAGCAAAAAAAATCTTGAGTCAGGAAAATAGGAAGGTAGCTTCATTCTTAAGCTAGAGAAATGTTGGAAGCTAGCTCTTGTTTTTCTAGGCTGCTTCCCAGCGTGTTTTCGCCCTAAACATGTCTGACCGCCGAAATTTTCGGGGCGTTTGTTTTCGCAATCGCGATGTTTACGAAGTGAGTGACTGGCGATGGCTTAAGGCAGAGTCTGAATTTCGTTCACGGTGCGCAATGTTGCTGTCTTCGGTTCTAACAGCTGCTTGTACTTCGATCCGTTCTCGTGAAAGCGGGCGTCCGTTTTGCGAACGCTATCATCAACGAGCAACGGTCGCTTGGCAGAATCACGCTGTCGTTTTTGCAGACGGGAACGGGGTCGCAGATGTAACAAGCGGCTTCAAATGCGGACTCAATTTACCTGCTGGAGATAACCAATGTCCGACAGGGATGCTTAAGAGCAGCAGGGACAAGCATTGCATTTCAACTAAACTGCACGAGATCAAAGAACTCTGCAGAAACGATGAACTTAAAAAGCATTGGTCCGAGAACAGTCCGATCCACGATGAATGTCAGTAGGGTGACGATGGATCACGTGACTCATGCGACTTACGTCGCAATTTTGTTGGCTCCATTTCTGTCCATCGCTGTAGGGATCTACCTGCTTTTCACCGCGTACTTGAAGCCAAAGTGGCGGCTGGTTCTGATTGGCATTGGGGTTACTCTGATCGCTGTGGGCCTATGGAGTGGCATCTTTGTTGAGTTTGGGCAACCGGGACGCGCAGGAACTACGAAGACTAGTTCTAGAGAGCCGATTCCGAATGCATCGGATAAAGAAACTGATCACATCGGTATTCAAACCCAATGAATATGAAAGCCTCTGTGATTCGCAACAAGTGGAAAGCTCTACTGATCGCCTTGATGGTGATGATCTGTCTGGCTGCAGGCTGGTGGTGGCTAAGAAAAATGGCTGACGAGATTTATATTAAGAGCCTGATTGCTCCAAGTAATTCGTCTGACGGTGGAGATTGATATGAGTCAGTTCGAGCGTGCAGCAAAACTAAGAGCACGTCTAATCTTCATTCCCATTGGACTGATGGTCGTCTTTGCGTTTCTTGGTCGATGTGTAACAGCACAAAGGAAAGCGCAAGTCGAGGCGGCGAAGCAGGAACAGCTCAAGCCAAGTGAGTGATTGTGTTTAGAGGCTGATCGCTTGAATGGGAAATTGAAATGATGGTGCGAACATTGGAGATAATTTGAAAATACGTTTTTGGTACAGCAGCCGTGGCTCTGTTCGCTTCCCAAGTAAATGATTCCGGGCCAGACGTGCTTGCGCTTTTGATGGGCTACGCAGTTGGCATCGTCTTCGTGCTTCGATGCTTTAGGCGCATGCGGAACGAATCATTCAAGTGCATCGCGTGTGGGGAGATCTACTTAAAGGGGCGGGTGTTCTGTTCCTAATTCAGAGATGGAGCACGCTTTTGCGGGTAACTGGGTGGGGGAGCGTATCAACATTGAATTTGATACGCCAAGAATTGTGGCTGTTGGTTCGAATTTGACATCAGGAGAGGATTCGCTTGGATTTCAGATACGTCGTTGATGAAACCGAAGACCTTAAACCTCTGGATAAAAAACACTGCCTACAGAAAGATCCAAATCATTCTGAAAAAATGGAAATCTTAGTCAGTCCGAGCGCTCAAGTCGAGCTTTCGGCCAATAAATAAGATTGGATCTTTCTCGCGAAGATTTGGTTAAAGATGTCGGTCTTAGATAGCAAAGATCCAGAGTTTCACTCGGATCGTACTTCTATTTTCAAGAGCGCTTCGCGCTAAAAGTCTTATGATTTAAATCATTGAGTAGCCATCGGACAGCATAATTGATCGCCAACGTCTTGAGGTCCTGATCACTTTGTTTTAAGTAGCTTATCGAAAGTCGAAGAATCCATAAAGGGCAGTTTTCCAGTCCGCGCAATGCCGAGTTCGCGATGTACACGAGCATCAGCTGCTGCATGCTTCTCGATCAATTCAGTCAGTTTCCTCTCTTCTGGCGAGAGCTTCCCCATTCGCTGCTGTAGCTTGCCGGTAATCATATAGAGCTCATTTGAAGTAACAGGTGAGTGCTTTAGAATTGCCTCTAGGACACTGTATGCCTGCGGCGTTTTGATAATCAAAGCGTCTTCAATCGTCTGCTGCATTAAGGATCCCTTGAGAACCGATCTTCGAAGTAAACGTGCCGTCATCGAAAATCGTAGAGACCCTTCTGGAAGGCGCCAAAGAAAGCTTTGATATGAATCTTGTAATTGAGAATCATCCGTGAACGCAGCGGCAGAAGTTTCGGCACAATTTGCGAGTGCATTCAAACCTTCAGGAGTCGTACTAATTAAGCGGTCGACCAGTTGCAGACGAATAACAGCCGTAGACGCGTCAGGTGGTTTATCCTGACAAAGGTTTTTTAAGTAAATCAATCGCTCTGCTGCGGGAGCTGTCGAACTTTCATTGTAAATGAGATCTTGTGCCCACAGTGCCGCCTGACTGCGCAGCTCGGGTTCGTTTAAGCTTGCGTGCAGGATGCGGCGACGAAGGTTTCCGTCAACGCGAGCGCGCGCACGACTTGAGTTCACCACAGTCTTCATAAGGGCTGATCGTTGCTCCTTGACTGACCATGCCTGCATTACAGCTTGGCTCGCCTCGTGAAAAGCTACCTCCGACTCAAGAAGGCTAAGCAAAATGCCAAAACGCACATCTGGATCAAGCCTTGCGGTTTGGCGATAAACCTCACTCACGTCGTAATCTGGTGTACGTCCCATCAAGAGCAGATTGACTTGCGCGTTAGCATCAAAAGTGGGCTCGCGCTGTTGCGCTAAAGCAAAGAAGATTGCCAAACGCTCCTCAGGCTCTGGTGATGATCTACGTAAAGCCTCTAGTAAATCGGGGAGCAAGAGTGCGCGATTAGCATCGTAAACAGGAGTTTGGAAAAGTTCGAGGGCCAACTTTACAACTGGTACACGCTCGGTCCTCCAGCTCCGCACGGCATTCAACACAACGGTGAGGTTTGCGTTTGGATGTCTCAGCAGAGTGATCATCGGCGTCGGATTTTCCGATGCTCCTGCTTTCCATTCTGAAATCATCGCATCAAGTACGGGATCATTGATGTTGGGTAATCGAAGTACGCGAGAGATTGCATCGGCATTGAGCGGCTTCGCATCCGCTGCGAAGAAGTCTGCACCTTTTAACATAGAATAGAGACACGCAAACTCTTCGACATCTTTGCGGCTGCCTCTCAAAAATGGACTGTTTGGTTCCGCTACAAAATAGAAGGGGCGGTTCATGCGACTAGCTAGAAAGGACCAACGTTCATCTTCATTCGAACTTGTCTTGCCCAGCCATTGGCTGAATATCGGGTCCTGCGTGCACCGTTTTTCAAGTGTCGCTTTTAACTCGATCATACTGAGGCGCAGGCTTCGCAGTTCCACGGGCATTGCTTGTAGTCGGAGTTGAAACTGCTCCTCATTGGCGGGGCGCCGACTAACATCGTTAGTCACGCCCCCTGTGCTCGCGCATCCAGTACCAAGCACCGTAGTGCCAGCGAGAAGAAGGAACAAAGTTGCTTTCATCATTCATAAATTAGCTCACAGAGTTCTACATCCCGTCCAGCTCAATAGCTTCGCACAGGACTCAGTTCGATTGTAACAATACAAGGAGTGAAGTTAGGCCGATCAACTCTAAATGTTGCTCATATCTAATTGGGCGACATAAATCCGCTATACGTGCAGAGGAGTGGAAAAAATATGGCAGGTGAAGTGCACTAGATACCATTTAAGCGAAATCATGCGCGATCCGGGGTTTTTGTAAAGGTGAGGGGAAGAAAATGAGCGAACAAGTCGAAGTGAAATCAATGAAGGTTGAGAAAACAGAAACGAAAGACAAAGCATCTCAGATGAAGAAGCTTGATCTCGTAGCTCTTAAGCTTCTCTCAACTCGCCCGTTCCATGCGGGCCTAACCAAGTCATGCACGGCGGACGAGGGAAGTGCGGAATATGGCCAAAACAGGCTGACGTCGATGCAAACTATCTCGCCACGCGATTCATAGCGACGAAACATTCAGAAAAACAAAATCCCTCTCGTAGCCGCCATTTGCCTATTAGAAAAAACTACTTGATCTTCTCGACATATTCCCTAAGTCATATGTGCACCGATAAGGCTGCGCTTTTGGCTAAACTAGCCTGACGGATGAATGATTTGAGTAGGCTGGGTCATGAGTCGGAAATTAGTTTAGAGGAGTAAAAATGAAAAGAGCACGTCAATTTTGTTGTCTCGCGATCGCGTCAGTTGCAACCAGCACATTAATTGCAATTAGTGCATCAGCTGCGCCGCCAAAACCGCTGTACACAAGCCAAGGCGAGATCAACGCTGTTGTTGAAAGCATGCCTAGCCTTGATGATGCTATCGTTGGATTCACGACCGACCTAGATGGCAATTATACGGTTCAGGTTTTAAGGACTGGCACAGTATGCCTCTTAAAGTTTAACGTGACAGCTAAGCATGGACCACTGCCAGATCAAGTCACATATTCTGCCCGTGCAATCGCAGTCGAAGGAAAGCTACCTGTCTGTCGATGAGAGTCGTGGTTGGCTTAAATCTTCGATAGCTCAAATCAAATGTTTTTCTCAGTGATTGGCCTTGTACAAGTTGCGTTCATCGATTGATAGTCGATGAGCGCAGTGCTTCTTTGTCGGCTGAGAGAAGAGGGAACATGAGGAAGTTGATTAGCACGTTTGGATCTGCTGTCGAGAAGAGACGGCGATTTCAATTGAGCTTCCTCTTCGAGTCGACGAGGTAAATCCATCGGTCTTCATTGAACCGGAAGCTTCTCTTACCGCATTTAGATGCTACCCGCATCCTGTTCTGCGCGTGCCGACATGAATCACTTCGTTGCTGCCGCTTAATCGCCGTGATCCTAAGCGCATCTCGTAGCTTTGCGTCCGCTATTGAAGCTAGAAGGAAACTGCCAGCTTTAAGGTGGGCTGTTTTCACGCGCTCTGTTCATGAAGTCGATGCGATTCGTTCGCTGCCATTCGCGGCGGCCTAATCAAACAGTAGTTCTGACGCCAAAAAGGCGTTTTCTGCGTTGAAGAAGAATAATAAAAACAGACCCCAGCGCCGCAAGGATGATTTCACCAAAATTGCTCTGCCAGTCATTGAGCTGACAACTGAGCTTGCCTCCTGCTGTTTCCCCAATGATCACTTCAGCTTTTGAGTTGATTTTTGCCGTACATCCAGCAAGCTTTGGCCAAAAATGCTCTTCGAATCCCAGGCTGACCAAATGAAGAGCAGCAACGGGAGAGTACAAAGAGCTTGAAAAATGCGAGCGATATTCAGATCAAGACTGCGCTTCTTAAGGTCGGTCAATGAACCTGGTTGTTGGCTTTTTGAGTTTCGAGGTGAATAGATGAAAAGCAAAATAAGCATCATTAGAACAGCTATGGGTATTGTAAGACTCTCGAAAACATCCATTGTTGCTTCCATTCTACCATCGGCGTACGAAACGAGTGTTTGCTTAAATGGGGATAAGGCTAGTCGAACTTTTCTGTCCTCCTTCCGCAAAATTGAAGTGCTATTTCTTCTTAACCAAATCGAACTTCTTTCGGGCTTCTTTCACCTCAAGCCAATTTTTGCTGACCCAGGCCACGAGGCGCTTCAGTGTATCGAGTAAACTAAACCCTAACGGTGTCAGCTCGTATTCCACGCGCGGAGGGACCTCGGGGAAAAGCTCGCGGATCAACAATCCATCCCTTTCGAGGCTACGAAGAGTCGCCGTTAGCATGCGCTGAGAGATCCCGGGAATCATTTTTTCCAACACTGAGAAGCGCGCGCGACGCTTCGGCGATTTTGCCAAAGCGACGATCACCAGAACGCTCCACTTGTCCCCGATCCTGGAAAGAAGCTCTCGTATGGCAGCTTCGTCCTCATCATTTCGTAGGCAAGGATCGGAATGGTTCAGGCTCATAGGTTTTCGCTCTTTAGCCATAGGTTACCTCGATGTGCGCGGCTGACAAAAAAGTGCCTTATTGTTGGTTACTAGGTTCTAAATTATCCTTAACTTACAGAAAGTAACCGAGGGAGGGCAACATGGACCTAACGAGAAATCAAAAAATCGCCTACTGGGCATCCACGCTGTTTTTCATCGGTACGGCCGGTGCGATGGGATTTGTCGAAGCGGCGACTGGCGGACCGGAGAATATCGTGTCGATGCTCACGCACCTCGGTTATCCACTCTATCTTGTGCGCATCCTCGGGACGGCGAAGGCGCTTGGAATGCTCGCTATAGTGACTGGGTTTTCACCGAGGCTCAAAGAGTGGGCTTATGCGGGCTTCGTCATAAACTTGCTAGGTGCTACAGCTTCACATGTGTTTGTAGGAGATGGTGCGGCTGACATTCTCTTGCCGCTTAGCATGTTAGTGCCAACATTGATCTCTTACTGGCTGTGGGACAAGGGCGGCGGCTACGGTCGCACCCGTATTCTAAAAAAAGCCAATGAAAATAGTTTATAAGTAGGAATGCCGTTTTGTTCCGCAGCCCCGTTCCCAACAGCATCAAAACGAGACGTTTTACTTTCTTCGTCAGCCGATCCACGAAGAATACGGATCAAGAATTAGGCTGCGATATCTGGCTTGGTAGGCGCATGGGATTTGATCTGCATCATTACGAGTCAATGCCGCCTAGATGTCGAATCCGCGCCGTAAAATGTCTCAGACAAAAGTCCGAAAGAGATACAATGTACTTTAACGGCTCAGAGTTTGGGAGCTGTTCTGGCCAAACGGAGATGTTATGCGATCGTTTTCAAAGTTTGCTGTTGCGCTGTCGCTTATCGGAACTGCCATCTTGTACCAGAACTTCACTCCAAAGCAGGCGAGTCTTCAGGTTGAAGCTTCACGTGAAACTTCCGGTTTCATTTATCTTCATGACTTCTGGAGTAGCAATGCCGTTTCGGTCTCAAACCCCGTTGGGCAACGCTTACCAAAGGCTGTCAGTGAATATAAAGTAAGCCCATCAGGCGGTAGCGACTACTCATCTGGCGGTAGTTCATTGGTGATGCCGGGACGAAGATTCAGTACAGGAGCGACAGTCAAAGCTCCGGGGATCGCGATTCTTGCGCCGAGTGCGCCGCATAACTTTACGAGAGCAACTATCAATGTTCCCGCCCTGAACCTGCGTCAGCAATATTGGGTGTATTTCAAATCGGGCTTGAATGAAAACGCGCCCCAGTCGACGCAAGCTCGAATCATCGTGCGTGCGAAGGGTACGCCGATTGATTCATTTCTACCGTCCTCTCAAATTTTGCTCGACCGCATTGTGAGCGCGGATACGACATCGGATGCTTGGTTGCCACTTGGATTTCTTTCCAACGCAAAAAATATAACTCTTGAAATCGAGGCTGTACGAGTGGGCGATACGAGCGCCTACCAGGGAATTATTCTTGAGGGATTATCGCTTTACAAGTCGGCACCTCGTGATCTCTCGATTGCTCGATCGAATATGGCGTGGATTAGAGACCCACAAATTATGAGAAATATTACCGATGTTCTCACGAGACGCGACTTTGACAACGCATGGGTTCGCGACGGAATCAAAGGTGGCACTCCGGATGAATACGAACGTTTTCTTGATCACATGGAAACCGTCAATAAGGCTGCAAACAAGAGATTGCTGCTCATAGCGTGGCCAAGTGCTCTCGATGCAGATGATCCCTCAACCGCAAGGGCCTACGTCAAAAATAAAACTTTTGAGGCGGAATGCGGATGGGATACTGGCGCCTTGATGCCATCAAAGGTCAATCTGCAGAAGTACTCAAAGCGACTCGTAGATACGTTAATCGATCTGAAAAGGCGAGGCGTGGATGTCGGAGCTTTCGAAATCGGCAATGAGATTAATGTTACATGTTACAACGGTGACCTACCAGTCGACCGAGCACCAAATTCTAGTGAGCGCAATGCATTCATTAAAAAGTATGCGCAAATTTTAAGGGTGTCAGCCGTTTCGATTCGATCAGTTTATCCTCATGCAAAGATAGTCTCTGCGGGATTCGTCGTAAAACATGCTGAGGCGAATGGCGATGAATGTATTCAAGAACCCAGATACCTTTGTAAACCAGGAAGCTTGATCGGTGCCCTCGACAAGATTTATGACAAGGGAGAAACAAAGAGCTATCTGTCGAAATACGTCGACTTCGTAGGAATGCACCTCTATCCGCTGCCGCTCAACGTGAACAACGGTGCAGAGATGCTTTCGGGTGTGCACTCGCAATTTAAAAAAGAGACGGGGCGCAATCAGGCAAACTACTGGATAACCGAGTGGGGCTTCAGTAAATGGAACTATAATAACAAAGATAGACCGAGACCTGCACACGTCGCAGGTGCCGAGCGTTATGCAGACATGGTCCGCTTCCTCGACTCCATGACTAAGATGCCGGGCGGAGCGTTCGTGCAAAACACCTTCGTATATGATCTCGACAGCGATCACCGAGGGATCGTTGATAAAGTCAACGGAAGCTACCGGCTTGCTCCTGAAGCTGACATTTTTAGAAAGTACTCGACGGGATATTGAGCCGCCACTCGTGGTTTGAACATTGGATCTGATGCAAGCGTCTGAATCAGTAAAGCGGGGAGCAGATCAAAACTCCTGAGTGTTGCTTCTGCGAGTGAGTTGCGGAATTCTGATTAGACTTCACGCGTTCACGACCTCCGGTCGGCTCGTGTGAATCTTCGTGACTACGGTACCTTCTGAAGTGATGTGTGTGTTGACTCCAAATGCCAATGTTCAGAATCTTCCATCATGAGAAATGGCAAGACGAGAAGTGCAGTAGCAAGTTTGTTCTTATCTATCATCGTACTTTCGTCAGCGGCGAAGGCTGATGACGCAAAATTTGAACTCAAGAAGGGTTCTATTGGCAGAATCTCTGTTAACGATCCGATTAGCACGACCCAGAAAGCGTACTCGCAGAATCAAATTAAAAAATCGACGATTGAACTTGAGGGCGAAACGGACGATACGCTCGAGATTCGTCTCGAGCCAAAAAGCAAACAGCCTGACCTAGTCGTTCGAAAAAACGGTATCATCGTCCATAGCCCGAAGTTCAAGACTGCATCGGGTCTCGGTGTCGGTTCGACCGTCGCCGACATTCGTAAGATCTATAAGGTGAACAGCTTTGTGATCGATGAGGGTTGCAATTGCATTGTGATTGACGAACTTAAGATGAGCTTCTCGTTGAAGGACTCGGAGGCCGTTGAAAAGGCCCGGGGCGATCTCAAAAAAGTTCCTGTGAGCACACCTGTAGTGAGCATTTGGGTTCACTGAGTGGCGTCTGGTCGAACAAGCGTAAACTCGAACTGTGGAACAAAAAACTCACCTGTCTCGCCAAGGCCGTGAGCGCGGAAGGTAAAACTTCAATAATGCTCAAGAGGCATATCAAATAGCGTTCACTAAACGAAAGAGCCGCTGGAGAGAGCGGAATGAGGATTAAGCGGAAAGGACCGTCTCGGAGACGTCCTTCATAGTTTCAAGTAGCTTGCCATATAAACGGTCATCTGCCGTTCACACTATATAATCGTACCATCACTCAAGTGATGTTCACTCATATGCCTGGGTCACTCTCAGAGGTAGTCCAAAAAACTCACTCAGCTGCGGACCAAGGTGGTCATAATCGCTGTATCGGAGATTTGACTCCATCACATTAAGTATATGTAGTGCTCCAATTTTTTGCTTCAGCTTCAATCGCAGGTAAGCATCTCCGGATCCTCCCCGTTCGGGATACATTTGCACGACTACGAGCGATTCTATGTTAGAGAGTTCAGTTTCAAAGAGATAGTGAGCATCGTAACATCTGAATACGTCGCATTGTTCTCCGCGATCAAAGTAGACGAAGCCGGTGGCTGCGACCAAAGAAGCCGGGGTCTTTTTCAATGGGGGATTTTTATCGGCCATCATCGCTGGAAAGCCGAAGCGTTCCGGAACCCCGCTTGAAATTCTTAGTTTGTGTTGAATACGTTGACCATCCTTCGCAGAGTCCTTGGGTTTCAAAAATGGTTCTCCTGTAAAGTTATTTCGATCTTACTAATCGCTGTGCTCGTATTTCAAACGAAACTCAGCGTTCCGATGTTTCTGAGAGACTATCGAGATCTTTAGTCTCTGACGATCAGAGAGATCGTTGCTGCTGCTGAACGCGAATAAAGGAAAAGTTTGGATGGAGCTAGAATCTATAGCTTCTAAAATGATACCGGCAGGCTCACGATTGAATAAATTAAATCAAATCACGTCAGCTCTCTGAATTCACCTTGATTAACAAATTGCGAATTGCCTTGATGCCGTCGTTAAGAACCCGAAGAGGGATCGCAACTTCGGGTCCCAGCTCTGACGGCGACTCTGATTCGGCTGATGAAATTTCATGCTCACAAGCGGCTGCAGACCCACGAAATAACCGGGTTGAAAGTCAGGTAAAGCGTTCCCGTGTTCGAGCCTCCGAAGATCTGGCCATCGACATTTGCTTGATGGGTGATCGGCAGACGAAGGTAACCGGCCGGACAGCTAAAGTAAGGATTGTGGCCTTTGCAGAAGGCATAAGCGCCTTTGTGGTTATTGTTGTAATAGCCGCAGAACACTCCGCTTGGCGTCAAATCTAGATCGGGATCAGGGCTGTTGGTCGCAACCCAACCGGATCCGTTGCAGTATTCCATCTTATGATTTTCGAAGTTGTATCGCTGTGTTCCCTCTCCGTTCGAAGCACCGAGTCCGCACTTCTGGATAGAGGATTGATCGCCGAACTGCACACCGCGACGAGCGAGCAATTTTCCGCTGGCACCATCAATTTGCAGGACGCCCTTGAGGTTGGAGTCGCGAAAAATGGTATTGTTATCCTGCCGGTAAATCATCATATGAGACGAGTTCCTCTGATCATAAACACGGACGGCCGCTTTAGTTCCAGTTGAAAAGATTGGGCCTTTTACTTCAAGTTCAGCCGCTGAGGAGAATGAAGAGGTGAGTGTCATAAAAAGTGCGAAGGCAGTTGTTGAGATATTTTTGAGGAGTTGATTCGTTTTCATACGCGCCTCTCAGAAGGTTTGATTCGCTATTTACCGCGTTGAGAGCAGCACGACTTGTGCCATGTCTCACAATCCAACAATTGAGATTTAGCCGAAGCTAGACGCATCTGGAGCTCAGTTTCTGAAAAATTCGAGGCTGCCTTGCCGACTAAGGAGTAATCGGTTGTCCGCAAGCGCCGTGACACCTAAAGAAAATGTAATTCGTTAACGCTGACAGGATCGATCTGATTTGGCGGGTATTTAGTGCCAAGCGTGCTTTTGGTTTTTTTCGTCCGGAAAGGCTTTGCTCGAACGGGTTATTTTGAGACGCGTTTAGAAAGATGATACGATGAGCTGGCGGATAAAAATAAATCAGGTTTGATTAGTCCAGGTGGTCGACAGAGCATCAAGGGGTACGAATATGAAGTCCTTAAACGGCTGGGTGCTTAAGCCATGGAATAGTTTTGGCGAGATCCCACTCGAGAATGGAGATGCTCTCGAGCGGTATGACTTTGAAGATCTTTTTGGCGATCCGGTGAGAGATGAGCATAGCGAAGCAGGGATAACATATGGATTCCGGGTCGAACAGGGCGAGCTTCTCGCGTTGTTTTCTGGAGGGCTCTCTTTCGAAGCTCTCGTTCTCCCTACGAAAGAAATCGTGATCGAACCATGCGGGTCAGAACCAGTTACCCTGACCGACTTGCGCGAGCGGTTGAGATCATACGATCCCGATGCCCAGGAGATTACGTGGCGTTCCGGTCTCACTCTTTTCGTAAGTCCAAAACTCGGCGTTTCAATCGACATGCATCTACAAAAGATCTTGATCCACACCAAGGAGATCCGCAACTATTGTGAGCTTCCGAAACGGAAAGTTGAAGAGGTTGTAGAATCTTCTCCGCTGTCTGCTGAGGCCTTCAATCTTAAACTCCATCAACTTACGAGAGCAGGCGAAATTCCCTCAACGGCTGGGTTTGTACCCATCTTTGGTGAATCAAGCACCTCAAGTTCGAACAGTTATGGTGGTTTTCCGCTTCTTCAACCCGATGAGCGTTGGCCAGTTTGCCAAAATTGTACGGCGCCTATGGCGATCAAGCTGCAAATCGACCTTACAACGCTTCCTGATGAAATTCGTCACCTCGTTATTGGCGAGGGGCTTCTTCAGATTTTTCATTGTATGGAGGACGAATGCTTGAGCCTACTAGGTGAGGAAGATGAAGGGTTTGCGTACTTAGTGCGAATTATACCGGTCGCGGTCGCAAAAACTCTCAAGCAAGGATTGAAGACTCGAAGGCCTGTGCTTAGAAAGCAAGACATCGTTTCCTTCAAAAGAATCGATGACCATCCCAGTTTAGAATCCATGTATTTAGAAGGCAGAAACATGTCCGCAACAACGTCAGCGGATTCAGAGTTCGAAGATGCTTACTCGCGTTCTTATCCCTCCGGAGAAGATAAACTTGGAGGCTTCCCTGCATGGATTCAATCGCCGGAGCTTCCTCGCTGCGATTTGTGTCGAGGCAGTTCTCATTTCAAGTTCATCCTGCAATTCAACTCTGGCAAGGAAGATGAAGATTTGGCGTTTGGCGACGCGGGTTGCGCTTATTTGTTTCAGTGCGTTCAGCATCCGGAGGTTTTAGCCCTGGTGATGCAGACATGTTGAACGGATGGATGCTAGCACATATCTTCAGCCGAGACGGCTCAGACTGAAGCTGAAGTTTTGTTCAGTGGGATCAGGATTGAAGCCCCAGCTCCTTTAAGAGAGGATTGGTCTGTCGTAGCATTTGATCAGAATCTGGTAGCCATCTAGGCGATCGAATTTTTAACGTCGCATGAGAGAAGTGATCGGCTCCTGATTCATCAAAGATGCTTCGATGAGCGAGTCCTACGAGATTCATGTAGGGCATGACGATTCCTCACTGTGACATATCAAACACGCAAATAAGCTCATCGTGATTACGTCGGGCGCTGCTTTTTGGCGCTTGAGGCATTCGACTTCATTGACTGAATGAGTTGACTCTAAATATGCGGGGTTGAATCATTTCTTAATGAAGAGATTTGGCGGCTTATTGACAGCGGCATTTATCATAATATTTTTTGGGCATATCATACGAGACACCTTCGAGTCGGACCGAATAGACAAATTGATAACTCAATCGTGTGATCGTTTGGAGTCGATGCCCATCCATGAGCTAAAGGAATTTCATTCATCAAACAGCCGTGATTTAGTCATTGTTCGGGGCGGAGTTTCACTCCGAAACTTAGACGAAGTTGAAACCGAAGGTAATTTTCAATTTGAAGGAATGGGAAGCAGGCTCATCTTCAATAAGAAAGCATGTTACGTTGAAATCATCGGCGGCACCGTCGCCTCTGCTAAATTGGTGACGCCAAAATAGCCGGATGGATTCAGTAAAATCACGACGTTGGTCTTCCGGAGAGGATGCCGTGTCACGCCGCAATTACGATTGCGCCTCAACTTTACCTTGGGCAGCCCGAGGCTTCACTTTGCAGTTATGCCAACAAGTTTAGATGTTCCAAAGTTGCAACGGAACAGCTGCGATGACTTCAAAAAACTCGAGCAAGCCGCTGATCGCGTTTTAAAGTGAGTAAGCTAGAATTTAGACGAGGCGAAGTGAAGAGTCGACCAAAGCCTTTAGGTGTGCCTCCCGTAGAGCCGCGATTGGGTATTGGTCGACCTTCGAAAGTTCGCTAGCTCCGCCTGCTCTTTAAAAATTTTCAGATCGGCGCTGACGTTCAAAACACTATGGCATCGAGTGCCGATTCGTTTTCTTCGAGCCAAGGTTGATAGAACAAAGACGACCGCGCGGGAGATCATGAAGTAGGGAGGTCGATTTTCAAAAGGAAAGCAGTCGATTTTTTAGCCTGATTGAAGATTGAACTTAAGGATTGCAGCGGAATTTACTTCGCGCAGATCATAGACTGGTCCAGGTTTCCCGATCAGCGGGCCAGCGGCTTAAGAAGAAAAAGTAGATCTAAGTTGTCCGCTAGAGTCGGAGACGAGAGCGTAAGGCTGTACATCGAACTTTGAATTCGGTGTTTCATTTTACACCGAGTGATGTAGCGTTCAAACATCAGGGTTTTAGAAGCGACGGATGTCTGGTCCAAAGGAAATTGGTCCTATAATATTTGATTTGAAAGTCCTCGCTGTGAGTTACTAGTACAATGAATTGTGGACGGATTCGGCGGGTGGCCTGCATGGAGGTCCAACTCATTATCAATGAGCATTCTATCCACCTCTTCGCAAACGGATTTGCTAGATGATCGACAACCGTGGATTCAGCCTCATCGAAATGTTAGTTTCTGCTGCCATATTGGCATTTCTTGGAATCACCGTGACTGGATTGATTATACTCAACAAGTCAGCTGTGGCGGTTGATGTACGGCAGGATTCGCTCAGACGTCTCACAGTAAACACTGCTGAGATATTTCGTGACACCGGCTTTAGTCTCATGGCGAGTGAGTGCGCTCGACTAAATTTATTTGAGACCACCCAAACCCGATTTTGTACCGACGAGGGGGGCGTATTCCGCGAGAATCCTCCATCCACTGATTCATTTCTTCCGATCAGGCAAAGGGTCGATGTTTTCGCCAATCCTGATCAAAGCGGAGAGTTTTGTACTGAGGTATCGAGATGTCGTTACCTTGCGCGCGGTCGTCTACTCCAGGTCGAATTCGCGTCCTACTCTAAGAGCGCGGGCAGCGCGGCTAAGATTTCCGGGCATATGGTGAGGATGGCACGATGAAACAGGCAGGCTATTCTTTAGTCGAGTTATTGCTAGCGGCCGCCATTGGACTCATCGTTTTAGGAGGAGCCGGCTTTCTGATGGTCGAGCTCGGCCGATCTCAAACCATGATGCAGACTAACCTCGCAAATATGATCGACATATCAGCTCTCAGGTTGAAGCTTGGCCGCGAAGTTGGCGGAGCACAAATGCGCACTTTCGTTTTCACAGGAAATGCGGAAATCCAGAGTAGTGATGTGTGCAGTGCCTGTAGCAACGGAGATGATCGGCCTCTTGCGCGTTTCATAGTGCCGTTAGCTAACAAATGTCGGGATCTGAGCAAGTGCGACGGGGATATCACATTGCTGTTTTCCAGTCAGAGGCACCGGCGTGCGAAACCAGTTGAAGCAGTCTGTTTCATTAATAGCGATCGACTTCTTTTGATGGAAGACCTTCCTGTGGGGGATCTGATTTCTCTCGTAGGCCCACCGAACTCGACAATCTGGAGAACTGAAGGAGTTGCTGAGCCAATGACGGTCGATTCAGCCTCCGGAGCGCCTCTTCCGCCTGAATGTATAAATACGCTTCTTCAACTTCACGGCAAAATCCCGACGTCCCAGCTCTACTCGCTGAAAGTGCGACCCGTGATCGGCGAGACTTTTACCAATGGAAGTTGTGTTTGCGAAAGCCATTCTCGAGCGGCAGTCAACTTTTTCCCGGCGCCAATTGTCGATGTCGAGATTTACTCTCTCGGTCTATCGCGATCGGGTAAGAGTGCGGATTGGGGACTGAATCGGTGTTCTTACGGCGTAGACGGTCGTAATTTAACGTGCACGACGCCGGCTGGATTCGCGATCGAAAACGTGAAGTCCGTTTTTATTCATCAGGAATTCGCTCGTTCGGATGCGAGTCTTCCGGGTATTCAATGGTTTGCCCTAACGCCGGAGAATACGGGAGTGTTAGATAAACATTGCCCAGTCGAAAGGTGCAAAAGCATGCTTCTACCAGAAGTGTTGAGGTCCAGATTGCCTGGCGAGGATTTCGAGAAGATCGATTACGAGAGATTTTCCCTCATTAAACAAGAAATATTGAGACGGATCAGATTTTTTGTTCGGAGAAACAATGACCGAGTCTATTCGTCAGAAATCCAGTTCTGAGTGTGGTGGCATAGCGCTCATTTTCGTTATGGTCATCGCGGCTGTTTCGGCAGTCATGATGCTTGTTTTTCTTACCAATCGGGATACGAGCTTAAAAGCGTCGAAAATTGCATCACGAACGGCTATATCCGCGAGCGTCACTAAAAGTGCTATCGAGACATTCCTGCTTGCGTGGAGACACAATGAATTAGCCTACATAAAAGCCGGCTCCGGTTGCAACAGGCTGAACAGTTTCATTGTCGCACTTAGAGAAGGCTCTGGCTGCGCCTCAGTTGACATCACGGTATTGGGAATCGGAATGCAGTCGAGCGATCCGTTTGTCGGTGCAGGCACATATGACTATTCCGTCAGTGGCAACGGTTGTAAAATCACGGAGAAAAGTTCTACCTGTTCTTCGTATTCGAGTGAATTTCTCGAGCTGACAAAGCCTGGTCAGATGATCCTGAATCATAGTTTTCATTTCTCTCTCGCGAACATCTATCCCAGCAGTCAAATGGCAGAGATTAACGTGCGCATTCGAGATCAGAATCAATCCACACCGACGAGGATGACGTTCGCACTGCGTGATAACTTTGTAAATCTTGTGCATTTAGATCCGGTAGGACGAGTCGTTCAAGAACGGCCAGATCCACTATCGAGGTGTCCATCGAATGCGTGGGCACCGTATCTCGCCTACATTGGCGGCACCTGCCGTACTTTTGATATTCTTGGCAGTGGTACCGGGCTCGCTAGTTATAAAAACAGGTATTTTGGCTTTCGCTCCCAAGACGGCACATTCATCGACTTAGCCGCCTTGAGTTCAGGGGCGGCGGCAAGCTCGTACATAGTGAAGCCGAATGGTGTTGTCGATGGAGCTGGAAAAGTCTTTGTCTCCTATCCGGATCCAAGCGATCCTGCCAACAGCTTAAGAAACGTCGATGACGTCACGCTAATCGATGAGCAAGTTTATTTTGTGGCCGGAGTTAGCGACTCAACAAAGATTGGGGTCGTTACCCCTTCGGCCACGAAATTTGAATTCAAAACGATCTGTCCGCTGGGAAAGGCAGGATGGGCGCAATCAAACTCGGGTCTCGCCGTCGCGGCATGGAGTGAGCCTTTGGTTGCGATGCCTGGCGACCCGATTTCGGGAACTCGGTACGCGAAGTTCTTTATCAAGAGCGATTCAGGGGATTTACTCACAACATTTGTGGTTTCAGATGGTGTCTCAAACTTCGAATGTTACACGTTCAAGGATCCGCTGCTCCAGCAAATCGAATATCGGCGAACGATGGGATTCGATCGATCTGTTCCCGAGAAGATCTACTTCCTCTACTAGATTAAGGCTCGGCACTCATGGTTCGTTTTGAGACTAAATAGGTAAAGCTCTTGCATCTCAGGTATAATGATCAGGATGGGGGGAAGAATGGCAATCTCTAAGTCGTTATCCACGTGCACGCTCGCGCTCGCTGCAACTTTAACTTTTGCTCCACTCAAAATCAGTGGGGCCGAGCAAGCTGCCACCGGAAGAACGATGTTCACAACCCTCATCAAGGGCCGAGCAGAAAAGTCGATCCCAGGTAAGGGTGCTGAGTCCAGCGTCCATCGGATTTCAATAAGCTTGAAAAATATAAGCGGGATTCCGCAGACCGTACGTATCACGTTGACCGATCTCTATATGCAGAATGAAATTCAATATGAATCAGAGGCAGTCGCTGCCGTAGAAAACACTAGTTGGGACCTTAACTTGCTCTACAAGGATTGGCGGATGAAAGGAAAAGAGATCCCAAACATCACGGAACAATTCGACATTCCGGCCTACGGTGCCTACGACTACGTAATGTCAATCAAGTGTGATTTTACAAACGCCTTCAACTGCCACCTTGGCGAACCTCATGTGACACCTAATGGTAAGGCTACGGCAATTAACCTTGTTACGAGAGTAGCTGCAAAAATCGACGTTCTCCAAGACCGCGGTGCAATCCTTGCTGATTTCAATTCCCAGGTGATAGTGGCCGGAAAGGATGGATGGATTTCTACAAAAGACGCGAGACCCGTCAACGGAGGCCGACCGTTCTAACTCGAGGAACAACACGGCCGATCACCGAAGTAGGCCTCAGCCATTGAGGCCGGAACGGACTCCAATCTTTATCCTTCTCCTACAAGTCGACTAGCTCGGACCTCTTAGTCAAATCCATTAAAAAATGTTTATTCTTCCGATCCTTTAAACCTCCTTTTAACGTTGTCGTTGTGTACGGAGGGCTTGGGGTGAGTTGAAAGCGATCCGCTTACGGTGATCGATCAAGGTGTGAGTTGTCCAGGACCTAGGTAGGGATGTTCATCGTTCCCTAATTCTTGATCCGCCGAAAAAGGCTGAATGCCGTGAGTCTCAAATAAAAATCCATCTTCGGACAGTCAGAACAAAATATTCTGCCATACCGCTGGCCTAGATTTCTGCCGATGAGTTAGTACTTTAAAAGGCTGAATTCAATGGCATTGGCATTTCTTGTAACCGGAACTTTTTCTTTATTTTTCTTCGGTTCCATCGGCCTGCTCCTGCTTCGCATGTACAATGCGCTCGTCGAGAACCGGAATCGCGCCGAGCTAGCGTGGTCAAATATTGATGTAGCTCTCAAGCAGCGATTCGATGAAATCCCTCAGCTTATTAAAGTTATTGAACACTACGTCCAGTACGAAAAAAACATTATCTCCGAACTTCTTCGGGCAAGATCGAATTACGGTTTAGCGGGTTCCATCAACGACAAGATCGAAGCGGCAAAACTTCTATCGATCGCCTTCGATGGTGCTATGGCGATTGGTGAAGCGTATCCGGATCTCAAATCAAGTGAGCATTTTAGCCAGCTGCAATCACGAATCTCAAACCTCGAAGCGCGGATCGCAGATCGACGAGAAACCTACAACGAATCTGTAGCGATCTATAACACCCGGATCGCTCAATTTCCGGAGATCATCTTCGCGAGACTCTTTACGTATGAACCCCTCGTTCTATTTGATGTTGCCGAAATCGAAAAGGAGCGAGCGCATCTGCGTGGCTCGATAGAGCGAGACGACGTGGCATGAAGAGTGTCATTCAGCTATACGTCATCCTAACGATTTTTTTGTTCTCCCGTGGTGCATGGAATCTCTTTAGGGCGCACTCGCGAATCAATCAGAGACGGAAGATTTCTGATACGCCGCGAGCGAAGACGGCAACTGCCGCGGCAGGGTCCGTCGAGTTCGAAGGCTTTGCGTGGCCAATCGCAGCGCCAGCGATCACCATCCACGGTTTTCGAGCCGTCTATCATGAGTTCGATCTCGAGGAACTTGTTGGATCCGGCAAAACTCGAAGGTGGGTACGTGTTTATTCGAAGAGAACGAGTGACAGTTTCTATTTTCTCGACGGGACCGGGCTGGTTGAGATCAAGCCGAAGGACGCGGAGCTTGGTCTGATTTCGAGCGGCAAAACGTCCTGGACATCACTTGATGAAGTCACAAAAGACCGAGTATTGAACGAAATCATCACGAACAGGGTAGATCGGTTTCCGCCAACAAAGCTCATGTTCGGCCTGACGACAGGAACTTTCCGCGTGAGCGAACGCAATATTCTGGTTGGCTCGCCACTCTACGTGCGCGGCAAGCTTGCGCGATGGTCGGAACCGGTTTTGATTTCCGATATCGCACTTGCCACGTTTTCGAGCCATGCCCTCGATTTTGGAATCGGCAAAGTTAGAAACCTCGATCGTTTAATTGATCGGGATCGAGATGGAAAAGTCTCTCGCGAAGAGGCGATCAAAGGTTACAGTGCTGTTGCAACCCTGGCTACTCAGAACAGCACGCCGGCGCTAGGCTTCGACGCCAAAAATCTGGTTTGTTTTGGTTCCTTGGAAAAAAAGGACCAAGAGCTTTTTATCGCGGACTCCCATGAGAAAAACCTTCTAGAGTCAGTTTCCGACGGAAATGCCAGGGCGGTCTTCTGGGGATCTGCGCAGCTAACCGTAAGTGTGTTGATGGTTTTGACTTTCTTCTTCACGAACATCGCAGTTGAATTGGTGAGAGATGCGGCGAGAGCATTACGCGGAGAAAAAAGCGTAGCGATGCTCGATGAAGAGCGTCGGATAAAGGATCAAGAACTCCGCCAAAGTATTCAGTCGCACAGTGATTGTAAGAAAAGTCCCGACCACTGTCGTCTCATCGCTTACGAGTTTTTAGGTACGACGAATCGAAATCCACAAGCTGCTCTTGCCTATTTGCACGCTTCGTGTGAGCTCGGGAACGGTGATGCCTGTCGATATATCGCGTTCGCGGCGGATACACTTGGTGTCTCTCATGATCTCGCTAGGGCCTATCTTTGGACCGGCTGCAGTAGTGGTCAGCCCGATTCGTGCGAGGAATGGTTCTCGAAGTCGCGAGCGCAAGAAACTCCTGCCGACTTGCAACGTCTGAAGTCGCTGCCGCCTGACTTAAAGACAATCTTGGCGATCCGCTCACTTTTAGTGGATGGTGAAAAGTTCAATCTTGAGCTTTTCATCTCCGCCTGCAGCTCAGGTTCGAGTCGAGCTTGTGAAGAGATGCAGCGTAAGATGCGTGCGCAGGTTTCGCCTCCAGACCCAGTCTTTAACGGCGGTATGTCGAAAAAGATCTCGAGGGCGCACTTTGAAAAAAAGCTTTGCGATTATCATACGAAACGACACCAGCAAGCAGACTTAACGGCGAATTTTGTAGAAGGCGAGTGCGACGGTTACTTCATCAGCGGATTCTGGGGCACATCCGCCGGGATCGAGAATGGTGCGTACATGACTCTGACCGGGCCCGGCCCCTTGAAATGCGATCACAAAACGATCGGATCGCTCATGGGTGAGGCTTGCGCCGAAGGAACACCACCGGCCGAATTCCTTTTAGTTGGAAAAAATCAGCAAACTCTCCTGCTCGTTGGAACTCCACCGGACTTTAAATTCAACGAAACTGTTTCAGTTAGCGAAAGTGATCTTGAGCCCCCGAGAGTGTCTTCAAGCCAACAATCGCCTGATCTCTGTCCCACGCAAGGCTCAGCGCAACCTCACGGCGTCAATCTCAAGGAGATCGGGAAAGAGCTAATAATAGGCGATGAGCTGCTGCGACCAATGTCGGTTTCGCAGAGTAGGGTCGGATCTGGGTTTCAACTCGTTTATCTACGTAAGAATTCGCCACTGACTCGGCTTGGTTTCGAAGCACGCGACATTATCTTCGGTATCAACGGCAAGAGGATTTCGAACCGCGAACAGCTCTTTGAGTTTGCAGCTGCGCTCGTAGAGGGGGCTCCGAGCTGCTTGCGATGGAAAAAAGGGACAGGAGAAATCTATCAGCGAGATTTCTCAACGATGTAGGCCAATGGTAATCAATTTCTCAATCGCCGGCCTCATTCTTCTCGGCGAGTTCAACTTGTCTCGCGCCGATGTATTTACTTAATAGGCCAGCAATTCAAATTCTTCCGAAAACGTCACGTGGATGTCGTTCAGCAAAATGGTCTGAAACTGAATCGGCTTATAAATCCCTGCGCCGATCAAATGGCCCGTAAAGCTGACTTTTTGTTCTGTCGTTTTAAATGTCACCGAAACGGACATCGCTCGAAGAGCTTTGAGAGCTCAAATTTGTTCGCTGCGAAGATGAGTTAGTCGTTCCAAAGGTCGACTGGAACAAGGCTTCGCGACGGCTAAACTTCGCTCTAACGGCCGTGAAAGCTATCAGACCGCTTCTTGATTGAGGGCGTGTTTGAATGTCGAGGACTTAGCGCGGTAAGGGCATCAGCCTCATCGCTTTTCTTGGTGGTAAAGAGCTTGGCATATCGAATGCATGAAATTGGGTGCAAAATCTGCGATTGCTCGAATTGTAGGAGGCTCATTCGTATGAAGGTCTTTTTCGCATGCATGTTTTTTATATCTTCGATGTCATCAGCTTACGCTGCTTCCCAGCGATTCATCGTTTGCGAAAACACTCTAGGTGCGAAACTTGTTGTGCAACAACATACCATTCCGGATCCAAATCCAACAATTGGAACACTGACTTACAATTACGTAGTGTCGAACAGTCTAATGGATCAAGGAATTGCGAATGCCTACAACGTTGCGCTCGTTGGTAAAGTTAACTGGGAAAATCTGACGTTCGCCGAATCATCGCCCTACGGAGAATCTGGCTATCTCAGAACCGAGGAAGATGGGAAAATGCGTTTTGTACTCATCTCGCAACAGTACAAAAAAACGGGCGATTACCTGTTTCAAGCAAACGAATGTAAGCAGGTTAGTCCCTGAGTAGACCGCTTTGCCTTTGTAGCGGTTCCTTAGAGTTTCTTCGCAACTTATCTGCGGAGAATCATCGCAAGCCATAGTTACACGTCACGAGAATGTCTGTGCCACGACAGGGAGAGCTTCGAAAAGATCGAAGCGCTATTTACAAAACGCTGATCTATAGCACGTGATAAGAAAATCGTGCCGGAGAAAACCGGCACGGCGAATGAGTTTTGAACTTCGGAACCTAATTGTGATTTAAGGCCAGTTAACTGATATCAGCCGTCCTGAGTTTAAAGGCTCAAAGTTACTGTTGTGGAGATGTGACCACCCCGAGCGTCGGCTCTGATCGTACCTTTGCGACCTGCGAGAATGTTATCGGCGAACTCACTCTCCACGATGCTTGTAAATTGGGTCTGTCCGTTCAAAAGAATAGCGGCAGTCGTTTGCAAGTCGGGCGAACCATGCTGATCAACCGATGAGAGCGTGAGCACGACGGAGTCTTTTGCTGAGAGTCCGTGAGCAGGTGCAATTTGCACTAAAACGTCGTGCTTCTCAAAAAGGCCTTCTGAGCTGTCGCACTTGTGCTGGCGTAGAGTCGCATTGATTGCAAGCTCTTGTGCTGAATCGTCCTGTGCATTCGCGATGACGTTTAGCGGACGTGTTTCTTCGACCGTACAAACGGTTTCAAAGCCAAGACCTGCAAACGCAGAAGGGGCGGAGAACAACGCCAAATAAAGACCTAAAGCAGCGAGTGTTTTCATTCATACTTCCTTTTTAGAAAATTACGGGTCAAGAACCACCCGATCGTTATGCCGCACCGGCATCCCGACTTCTACGCAGGAAGTCACAGAAGTTTGATATAGTTTGGTATGAATGGAAAATAGCCCTTGTTTACGGGAGGTTGTTTACCTCCCAACCAAGATTTAGATGTCGATTCGCGCAGCCGTCGAAACCAGGAGTCGAGAGTTCGATTGCGAAATCTCTACTCGAATTTGTCTCAAGAGTTCTCTATCTATTCCGCTCGCTTCGAGGAACCGACGAACTCGTAGAGGTCACTGCAGTCACTCAGGTCGTCACTCATGTTATTCCGTATGTAAGGCAATTGCGCGGCAAGCGGAAAGTGAAAGGATTTAGAATTAGGATCGGAGCTCGATGTACAACCGACCTTAAACGTTAGGTTCTTGCCTCGACCGAAGATTCCGGTGCCGGCAAACGATTTGATGATGGCGTGTTTAACCGTGACGTTCTCTGCGTGGGTCATTTCATCACCGTCGAAATGCACAGCGTTGGTCGTGCCCTTGATGTAAAGTTCGCGCACGATCGCGTTCTTCACGCCGCTCAGTTCTCTCGTTCTGAATCTGATGCCGGTATTCTCAGACATCCCACGCGGGTTCTCGCGCCTAGGGGCTGTGATGATGGTGATACCTTTCAAGTAAACATCATCATAGCTGATATCGATCGCAGCAGCACTGCGTTCATCGTTGAAGCCAATCTCGCTGATGATCAGGTCGCGTGCATCAAAATTTTTATTTCCGCCCATTGGGCGTTTCGTGTCGATTGCATCCATGCCGCTATTGTAGATTTCGACCGAACGCAGCCAAAGATTATTCGCGGAGATATCGGTTGATCCTCCGTTTTGAACGCCGATCCCGTAGCCAGGGGCATTCATAATCCGGGTGTTCTCGATTTTTAGAAATCCGTCGCGCCAGCCATTACCAACACGTATTCCGTGTCCAGATGAAGAACATCCACCGTCACGAAACTGCGAGGTGTCTCGAGTGTTTTTCATCTCTATGCCCAAACGATCAATTTCTAATCTCATGATATCGAACCCAGAGCTTCGATCGATATTAATGACCGAACCCAAACAGCCATTATCAACGATCGGAGCTGAGGACAAAATGCTGGTCTGTGAAGAGTGTCCGATAAGTCGAAGGTTCACGACTGCGGAGTTAAGACTGATAGACTTGCGAAGATTATAGATTCCGGCCGGGAAATAAACTGTCCGATGAGGAAGCTTGCTGGCCGCGGCGATCGCATTCTCAATTTTTTGATCGATTGACGTGCCCGCAAACTTTGTTACGTCGCAGTTGTGTGCACTGCAAGGAGCTTCTCCGCGAGCAACGGTTGCGGAGACGACTGATGCGGTCAAAGTCAGTAATGTCATGACAGTTAGAGTCTTCACGAAACCAACCTCGCAATAAATTGTCTAAAGGATCTTCAGTATAACTTTATTCCCATCTATCTAGCCGCAGATTTGCGGCCTTGAGGCTGGAGTGGCTCAAAGAGATACGACGTCTGACTGCGTCCGTGCTCAACGAAACGAAGAACTCTCTTATTCTGAGCCGCATGGTCTAAACCTATCAAAGGAATTGCTCATTCGCTTATCCGCGAAAAATGGGCGAAGTCACCGTAGGCTCTAAGCAATCGATTGAAGGAAAGCAGGTGAGTCGAACGAACTTTCTTCGCCGCTCGCCGCTCGCCGTTCCTGTTCATGCGCTTTGGGCTGAAAACGTAATTCGCAAGGATAAGGTAGCATCATCATAGGTTCCTTTGATTTTCGGTTGCGAGGCCATATGATGTATCCATGACCATTTTCAATGCCTTGCTATCAATTGCCATTTTGATCCTACATCCATCAGCGCAAGCCTGCGTGCCTCCGCCTGCGACTGAAAAGGAGTCACTCAGCGATTTGTATGCTAGTCATGACAACATAGTTGTTGCAGAGGCAGTGAAGAAGTTTCCCGATAGTCGAGTTGAGCTCCGGATCATTCACAAGTTCAAAGGAAATTGGTCGGGAGAAAAAGTGGTTCTCGGCTCAAACGGTATGAACTGCAATTTCAGCTTTGAAGAAGGGGGTACGTATTTAGTGTACTCTTCAGGTAAATCTCCTACCCCTGATGTAACTTCATTTACCGGCACAACATATATCGGTAGAGCTCTTGATCATTTGCAATGGCTTACAACAAAGCAAGGCGCTGAGACCAAACTTTCGCTTCGGGAGGCTCAGTCAAAGTCGGAGGCTTGGCAACGCGAGCAGTGCTGGCCCGCGACTACGCCGGAAGATGAGACATGCTCGAACTGCCGGGATGCATACGGGATCGACCCAAAGTCACCCGTGTGTCAAAAGTGTATCAGAGATCGTGATCCCGAGACTAACGCGAGTAAGACCAGCACAGAGAAATACTATAGCTGTCAGGTCCGGGTGCACGGATGTGACAATATCCAGAACAAGAAGCGAAGGCTTGCTTGCGATAAAACAACTCGCAATGAATTCTCGAAGCTTCTCGGTTTAAGTTGGCTTTACGTCAGGTAAGTTCAATGTTCGAGCCGATCGAGTCGCTAGGTCTTCGCTCACGGCGCACAGAAACTATCGACAGTTTCGAGCTGAAGTCCTGAGACTTCCACAGAGTCACCTTGCGCGAGAGTATCGGACGACATGCCAATATCAAAGGATGCCGTCGCTCCCGGCGTGCGGAAGTAAATCGTAAAGAAGAATCCACCTTCTGATAGAGCACGCGAGGTGACACTCACGTCGCTCAAGCTTCCATTGCCTAAAAACGTATTTGAACCCGAAGTAAGATCCCAGACGGAAACCATGTCATTGCCGGGTCGATAAGCATTGAAACGAAGTGTATTCGATGTTCCTGGTCGCGCCATGAATGAATACGCGTACAACGTACTGGCTTGGAGGACGGTCGACTGAGAGAGTCTTTCAAAGTTTTGGCTTCCGGAGTTGATTCGCGTGATCTCGAAATTCGGTTGGCCCGCGAATGAGCCCAGAAGTGTAGCCGTGACTCCAGGAAAATCCGCGCCCCAATTCGAGCTCGTTAAATTTACGGGATCAAGAAGAAGATTCGTTCGCGTAGGCGAGGCAAGGGGAGTACGTCCCGCTGGGCACTCGGTCTGTGCGATTGCCGTCGCACTCGGCTCGAAGCGATTGAACTCGATTCCGGCATACTGAAGCTTGCCGCCTGCTTCAACCGTGATTGTCGTTTCATCAAGCTTTTGCGGAGTGATGTCCACGCAATCTTTGCGAATCAAGTGAACGTTGTTCGCTGCGGTGTAGAGGAGGACATTGTTGGGTAGAACTTCGCCATTCGCGACACTGCAAGCCTGGCTCGGATCGAAATATCGATAATATGTCGGTTTACCTTCGTAACCGGTTCCGTTGCCGACGCGACCCTTCGGGGCGCCGCCACTTTGACCGCCGAAGAGCGGGCTCGAGCAATTCTGATAGCCCAGAAGGAGCGGCAACATCAGCATCAGAATTATGAATGGTTGATATCGCATCTTCCGCTCCATTTAAGGTTATCGGATCGTCCCAGGATTCACTGCAACAGTCATCAAGTCTCAATCTGAGACGCGCCTTACGTTCCTGAGTTGCTCTTAAAGTAGGGTCGTCGACTCTGAGGAATTACTAAAGTCACATTCCTGGCCCGACCGATGAGTGAGAACCATGAATTACAAAGAGCTCGTCGAAACGTGTGAAAATGAGATTCGCGCTGGTCAAATGGTACGAGCGCGCAGACGGCTTGCCCATGAAGTAAGTTTAAAGGATGTGCCCCGTGATTGGGCGTTGCCCGTTGCGCACGTTGCGAGACGGACTGGCCTGATCGGCTTTGCGATGAAGCTCCTGGCTCCCATCGTCCGTCCTAAGAAGAATCTCGCAAAAACCGCAACGTCGAAAGAACGTGCGGAATACGGCGTCCTCCTCCATCGCGGAGGGGCTGCTCTCGAAAGCCTAGAAATTCTTGAGACGGTGAATCTAGAAGAGGCGCCGGAAGCCTTGCTCTACCGTGTCTATTGTCTCTTCAATCAATGGGACCATCTTGCAGCCGTACCTTTGCTTCAAGACTATCTCGCGCGTGAGAAGAATCCTTATCAAGCTATGGTCGGCGAGCTGAATCTTTGCTCAGCGCTCGTGAGCGCCAGACGATTCGACGAAGCGCTCGATACGCTCAATCGATATTCGGCTCGCGCCAAAGAGCACAAGCTCATGCGGCTTCTCGGAAACTCTCTTGAGCTTCGTGCGCAAGTTCATCTTCATCGCGGAGACTATTCGTCTGCGCGACGAGATTTGCAGGAAGCCTCAAGTGTCCTGTCAGACGGAAAAGTCTTCGACTCCATTCTCGTGAGAAAGTGGAGCTTGATCACTGAGGCCCTTGAGCAACGCTCTCTCGAGCCGCTGGAGAAGCTGCGGCTCGAAGCTCTCTCGGCCTTTGCGTGGGAAACCGTGCGCGAAGTCGACCGCTTCAAATTAAAGATCGACTTCCGTCAGGACGCCTTCAATCATCTTTACTTCGGGACGCCGTATGCGATGTACCGCAAACTCATCAGCGAAGAGTTCAAAGTCATGCCGGTCGTTCGCGACTACACTTGGGGCGGGAGTGGAAACTCAATTTTAGATCTTTCAACGGGCCGGATTGAGGGCTCTCATGCTGAAGCATCCGCTATGCCGAGAAAACGGCATTTGCTCATCAGCATCCTGGCGAAGGATTTCTACCAAGGTGTGCGCATCGGTGGAATCTTCTCGCAGCTTTTTCCCGGCGAGTATTTCGACATCTTTAGTTCTCCGCAGCGCGTGCGGCAGCAAATCTACCGCACTCGACTTTGGTACGAGGAAAACGGGATCCCCTTTCAAATCAAAGAGCGGCAAGGATTTTACTCTCTCGCCATTCAAAATGATTTCGGGATTCGCGTCACCGCCGTCGACGCGCAAGCGGATGGTTGGAGACGGGATTGGAACCGACTTCTCAACGAGCTTAAAGGCGAGTCGACGTTCGGCGCTGCTTTCGTGAGCGAGCGATTGGATGTTTCAAGAAGTGGAGTGAAGCGGCTGCTTCTCTGGGCATTGGAGCAAGGACTCATCGTGAAAGAGGGGAAAGCTGCGAATACGACTTACCGTCTCTCGAAAGGGCCCAGGCCAGCCCACGCGCGAGTCGCTTGAATCAACTCTCGCGGTGACCGGCCCAGAGGAGAAACAGGTCGGGTTTACTGCCAGCAGAATTTCACACGAACCGGAGCGCGTAGGCTGAATGCAGACTCAGTCAGCTGAACGGTCGAGAACGTGTTGCGATCCCAGATGATGTTGTTTCGGTTGCACATGCGCTGCCACGATGAAGCCAACACGTTAATGTTTGTTGAGCTTCCGGGGAGAGCGGCCCAGCCAAGAGCGTTCGATAGAGGTTCTTCGCCGCGGCCTTGATCGGTACAGATGTTGTCGCTGCAACGAGTTCTGTTGAAGGTGACGCTTCTTCCAGGATAAGCCGAGAAGCAACCGTTACCCATGCGAACTGCGTCCACATCTTCAACGAGACCACCGCTAACGCCAGCTTCGAGGTGTTCGAAGATCACGCCGATTCCCGAGGGAGAGTTGTTGCCATCGATGAGACCGCGACGAATGGTTGCGTTCGAAGAGTTGTAGATATTGATGTTATCTTCCGTCCACGAAGTGCTAGCCGGGTTGATGGTCGTGAAGTCTTCGATGATCCCGTTATGGCTCTTATCGAACTGCACGAACTGACCGCGAGGGAACGGCCCGCGGAAGTCATGACCTTCAGCGAAGGAGATGCGAGGGCGGAGCGAGTTCAAGAAGCGGATACCTGATGCACCTTTTTCTACTCGAACGTTTCGGATCAAAACGTCGTCAGAAGAGTCACCCTCGATATTTACGTACTCGTCATGGTTTTCCGGCAGTGCGCCTCTCGCAGGAGCTGCGGTGTACAGAACAGAGACGTTCTCGATTCGCAGGCGGTCCGCATTGTCGAACGAGATACCGGGAGCGTTCGCATGCTCGATGCGCACGTTGCGGATCACGACATCCGAGTAACCATCGATAGAAATCGCGGCTTGACCGTTTGTTTTGATATAGAGGTTCTCGATGACTTGACCGTTGCGAGTCACGCGAACCGCGCCGGAACTGCCGAGCGTACAGCTGGCTGTATCGGGCACAGGAGTTGGTGTTGGCGTCTGTGGAACTGGTGTTGGCGTGGGTGTCGGCGGAACCGGCGTGGGTGTTGGTGGTGGTGGTTGCGAAGCCGCAATACCTTTGAAACTATCGAGACGGCCGAAAACGTTCGAGCCCGGGAATCGCAATACGAGGTTCTTCACGCCGCTTTGGGGCTGAATTGAGGCACGTTGAACTCTGTAAGTGGTGAGTGAGCCTGTCGAGCTCGGAAGAAGTGTTCCGATGATGGTGCCTGAGGGGCTGCCCAATCGAATCTCAATAGGCTGATTCGCGCCCGAGGCTGGAATCGCGACGTTGAAATCGATCGCGCCAACTCCGGTGCCGAAGTTGACGTTATTGTATTGGGCGTAGTCGCCGTGGCTTGCGCCGCTGAGATCATCTCCAGAGTTTTGCAAACCTACGCTTGAAGAGTAGGATGTTCCACCGATGCCATTCAAAATATTAGCTTGCGCCCACGCGCTCCCCATAGCGGCCAGTTGTGCGATCGCAAAGACCAAGATGTTCTTCGTTAACGTGCTTTTCATCTATGTACCTCCCCGTACTGTGAAACCAGATTACGGCCACCCTCAGAATTGTCAGAGTCACGAATCTGGACCGAGACACTGATAAGACGTCTCAGCTTGAGACCTTCGTGCCGTTGAGGACGAAAGGGACGTTTAGTTGAGCTTAATCAGCCTTTAAGAACCTCACGCCTTGTTATCCATTCAGCGCCGCATTATCTCATGCCCTCAGAACCGGTGAGTTGTTGACCGCTCTTGATAGGAGAAAAACATGAAATATTTAGTAGGATTACTTACTACCGTTTTAGTTACGTATGGATCTAGCTCACAGGCGGCACCTGGCGACTGGGTTGCAGGTATTCATGATTATGAGAGTTTCTATTCTTTCTATTCCCAACTCCGGTCGGCAGATGCGGAAACGCTCGAATCGTTTTTGATTCAAGCTGAACTTCCTCCCTATGCGGGTCAGCGAGATCTTCAAATGACCTACGATGACGGCGTTAGCGGTTTCGATCGAAAGGTCACGTTGAGTTGCCGACGAGTTGAAAACCTAAATTGCACCGTCTCTGGTGGGCTTCCTGCCCTGGGCGAGAAGGTTGATTATTTCACCTATCAATTCGATAGAGACTCAGCACTGCGCTTATCAGACGCCCTCGCGAAAAGCTTCGGACCGAAGCAATCTCAACGGCTCGATCTCGATGGCGGACGACTCGCGCTTTCTTGCGAGCAGGAATCAGAGAAGCACTTTCCGATCTGCAAATTCAGCTTACAAAATCGGTTTATCCGCTTAAATGACCTTTTGCCTGGGCATTCTGATCCGATTCAAATTAGAAGAGTCCCGTATAAAGATGGGATTTTTCGGATTGCCCTGAGCACTTTCCACCTGGGGCCTGATAAAAATAACTTTGCGTTTGAGCTTTTCGAAGCTTTACCGTTTAAATTTAAGCTATTCGAAACGCCTGTTCACGGCTTTGAAGCGGATTACAATTCAGCTGATGTCCGAAACTACCCGAACCATATCAGTGGGAATTTGAGTTTTGATTTTGAAGAGGCGGATCATGACGAATTTTCTCTTCCACTTCAATTTGAACGGAAAATTTCAGGCGCCGCAGCCCGATCGCTGAAGGAAAACCTGGGATCTCGCCGGATCGAAGGATTTCTCGGAACTTCAAGCCAAGCGGAGACAGATAACTACGTCCATAAAAATAAACGTTTGGTAATTAGACCGAGAGCTGAGATCGACTGCCGGCAGTCAGAGTCTTGCACATTGAGAGTTTCCATCGTCGACCGACTGATCACGCCTGACTATCCGTAATTCTTGAAGCACGCAGTGAAAAAGTTCGAAGTGCCAACAGACTTCTTCGCAAGACTGTTGGCGCTCGAGTTCATCTCTTTGGTTTGGCCGGCGGGATCGCCGATGTAACCTATCTTAAGCCGCTCAAAACACTCTTCAAGTCACGGAGGACAGAGGGGTCAATGGGACCAAGCGTTGGCTTACCTTCTTTGTCAGGTGAGAAACCGTGGCCCAAGCTTGGATAGGTAAAGACCTTGAGATCAGAGACTCCCGCTCGTTGAAAGCGCGCGACCTCTTCGATCGGTGTCTGGGGATCTATTTCGCCTTGGAAAACGAACTTCTTTCCGCGAACCATTTTAAGTCTCTCAGCATTGGCGGGAGCCGCGAGATGCTGTCGGTACCAATTGATCGGTTTTCCATCCGGCGCGAAATCCTTCGTTTCCGTTTCGATCATCTTGAGGGCTGCGATGTATTCTTTCTCTGGCGAGCTTTGTCTCGATCCACCCGATGTCTGCTTGCTGCGCGACTCGACGA
The DNA here is from genome assembly GCA_005808505.1 of Bdellovibrionales bacterium. Lineage (GTDB taxonomy): Bacteria > Bdellovibrionota > Bdellovibrionia > Bdellovibrionales > JAMPXM01 > SYLX01. Next base: position 50,997 of record SYLX01000208.1, read on the forward strand.
TCTGATAGTGAAACATTTCCTTCATCGAGCGAGCTTGCGCACCAAAGAGGAGCAGAGCTTGAATCTCTCCTCCAAGTCGCAACGCCGTTTCGGTCGCGATGATCGTTCCTTCAGAGTGTCCAAGTATAATGAGCTCACTCGCTTTGAAGCCTGATTCACGTGATAGGAGCTTTGCCGCATCAACCGCGTCGGCGATGAGATGATCCCGATCAGCTGTCTTCCATACGGTCTCATCTACATTTCCATTCGAATCCAAAACCCCACGTTTGTTGTAACGGAGAGTTATGAAGCCGGCTTCAATCGCAGCATCACTGAGCTGATCAAATAGTCTTTCAGTTTTTCCCGTAAAAGTCTTCTCTGCAGGAATTGTTTCGGAAGAATCCGTCTTGCCTGAGCCAGTCAGCATGAGAACTGCGCCGATCGGTTGCCCTGCGGGACGCTCGAGTTTGCCTTTGAGCGGAATCCGATCAAGTGACGATACAAAATTGATTTCACCCGAATGTTTTTGGAGCAGGCTCTCAGGGTGACTACTTACGCATGAAGTAAGAAGGAAGAAACTGAGGATCGCAGGCAGTCGGGAATACAGTCGAGTCATAACAACCATCATAGTTCTAGGCGGCCTCTATGGCACAAGCATGTTCTAGTTGTATCGTTCGACTAGGTTTTGACACGGCTTCTTCCGTCGTCTTAGCATTATCGAATGCAACAAGAATTTCTTCAGTCTGTTTTGGGTTCTCATGATAATCCGCGCGCAAACTCGTCGGAGGTTGCCACGCGTTCCTCTCAGCTCACCGAGATCTTCAAGAAGATCGAGGAGAATTCTCGTACGTTTCGAGAGCCCGCAGGGAAGAGCTCGATTGAAACGCAAAACGTGGAACTGGCAAGTCTCGCGAATTCGTCGCTGTTTCACGGACCAAAATCGAACCAACGCATAAATGAGCAGCTCGGGGAAATACGCGATCTCGTAACAAACTCCCAAGAGATCAGCCAGCGGTTGGCAGGATTGATCGAAGCCCTCAGCGAACAAGCTAGACAACAAGCTGCAGAACGAATCGAGCTGGATCGAGAGCGCGATCAGATCAACAGCTGGAGAAATCGCGAGCAGCTTTCATTGAATCGCCGGGCCGCTCATTGGGCTCGCTTTGCTTTCGTCGTGAGTCTCCTGGGTTTGGTTGTTGGTTTCCTTCGGCCCTCGTTTCAGCCGACGCAGCCAGCCCCTGTGCTCGCGACAGCTGAAGTGAACGACTTGAAACCAACCCTCGAGCGAATCGAAAAGCGCCTGAATCGGATGGAGCGGACAAAGACTCGCGTCGTGCGGCAGAAGGTTCGCCAGAAGAAGGTTCGAAATCAGGGAAGAAAGTAAGCACGCACCTTTGCATTGTTCGTAATTCCAACTTAGCAGTCGGAGGAGTTCGTAGCTCCCTAACAAGTAAACAGTGCGAGTTTAGGTAAGCCTGTCCAGGATCATAGGCTGTTAGACCCATCTAAATGATGCCGTTTCCTGACCGGAAGCGCAGACCTTCGTCTGGCCCTGTTACGAGAGCGCGACATGATTATGTTTACATATAGTTAAACCGAGTGAGGAGTGTTCGCTTTCACGGATCAATCTAGAAGAGGCTTGCCGATGAATATCGCTTCTCGTCCGAAAACACTCGCGTTCGTTATCTCAGGTATCTTGTTCGTCTTGGTGCTTCTCATCATTGGCGCTTCATTGAACCAAAAGTATCTGAACACCTCTCAGCAAGTCAGATACTCGTCTTATCAATTGTCTAACGAGCTTCGACAAAGCTCGGAAGATCTGACTCGCTTAGCACGCACTTATGTCGTGACCGGCGAACCCAGCTATGAGGCTCAATATTGGGAGATCATTGCCGTGCGCAACGGAGAGAAGGCTCGGCCCGACGGTAGAAAGGTCGCTCTGCAGGCTCTCATGAAAGATCTTGGGTTCACCCAGGAGGAATTCGCAAAGTTAAAAGAGGCCGAGAGCAATTCGAATGGTCTCGTCGCGACGGAAACCAAGGCCATGAATGCCGTAAAAGGTTTATTCGACGATGGCACCGGCAAGTACACGAAGCAGGGCTCACCCGATGGCGAACTCGCGAGACGGATCATGCACGATGGGAAATACCACTCTGACAAGGCCCTGATCGCTAAGCCTATCGTGGAGTTTGAAAAGCTACTCGATGCGCGGACAGATTCGATCGTTGAAACCTACGTGAATCGTGGGAATCTCTTTTTAGGTTCCATCGCAGGATTGTTGCTAATTATGGCAGGTGCGATCGCGTTTACCGCTTACAGCATCAGACAGGTCCTTGCAGATCTCGTTTCGAAGCTCGCCGCGACTTGCGCTCGCTCGACGAATGCAACGGGAACTCTAGTTGAAATGTCTCAACGCCTCTCATCGACCGCAACCGAACAAGCTGCCGCGATCGAAGAAACCGTTGCAACGCTTGAGGAACTCTCGAGTACGGTAAAACTCAACGCGGATAACTCCAAAACGGCAAGCGATCTTGCCGAAGACGGACTCAAGACTGCGCGTTCGGGCGAAAGCGAGATTCTAGAGTTGATTTCCGCAATGGAAGGCATGGCAAAAAGCTCTAAGAAGATCGAAGAGATCATCCAAGTCATTGATGACATCGCTTTTCAAACGAACTTGCTTGCGCTCAATGCCGCCGTCGAAGCCGCACGCGCAGGCGAGCAGGGAAAAGGGTTTGCAGTCGTAGCTGAAGCCGTGCGAGCGCTCGCTCAAAGAACCGCCGTCGCCGCAAAAGACGTGAATTCTCTCATCCGAGAAACCGTTGAAAAATCCTCGGCGGGTGCAAAGATGGCCGATAAGAGCGGCTCCGTGCTGAAAACAATCGTTGAGTCCGTATCAAAGGTTTCAAGCCTCAATAATGAAATCGCGCAAGGGAGTCGTGAACAAGCAAACGGCATCGAGCAGATTTCGAAGGTCATCAATCAGTTCGATTCTTCGATGCAGATCAACGCCGGAGTCGCGCAGAAGGTCGCTGCCGGTAGCGAAGAGATCTCGATTGAGATGGGTGACGTTGGCTCTATCGTGACAGAGCTCCGAAAGCTTGTGACGAAAAGTGATTCAAGAGAGGGATTCACAAACGCACGATATGAACAAGGACGTCGCGGCGACACGGAGTATAAAGGCGCCGCGTGAGAACTGAATCGACCTCAATGAGTTTCTCGATTTCCGATTTCGAAATGTTTCGCTAAACTGCTTTTAATCAGTCGTGCAGGTAATGCGATCAAAGGAAAATTCCTCGACGGGAAGACAACGGAAAAATTGGATCGATAGTATCCGTGGATACCGTCAGGGATAGACCTTCGGAGAAAGAAAAACTCAGTGAGCAGAAGAATATACCTCGCCGTTTTCGCAACGATCATTCTCGTTGGTTCATTCATATATTATTCCTTGCGCGAGTTGGGGTCGCTGAAGCCTGATCAACCGATCAGTGCAGACACAGCAAACACCGCAATGGAGCTTGAGAACCCTCCTAAAAATGGACCCGTCCCTCCTCTAGCAAATGAAGTCGCAAAACAAGAAATCGCCGCTGTTTCGGAGTTGCCGTATTCTCTTGTCGGCACAATCGTTCGCACCGATTCTACTCAAAGTATCGCGACCGTCGCCATTAAGCCGAATGAATCTAAAAACTACCTCCCTCAATCAGAGATCGAGCAGGTCGCAGTGGTTGAGCGAATCGAGCGAGAGGTCCTGAAGTTTCGGAACAAGAAAAACGGGCGGCTCGAGTACATCCGCGTTGGGCCTTACGATCCGAAGAAGGCGGTTTCGTTGGACGTCATCAATGATCAGGCGACATCCGAGAAAGAGTTTCATGTCCAACGAAAAAACCTCGACGAAGCGCTCTCGAATTTGCCGGAAATCCTAAAAGATGCAGCCGTGATCCCGGTCATGAATGATGCTGGTCAAGTAGCTGGATTCAAGATCACATTCCTGAAAAAAGGAAGCGTGTTTGCAAGCTTAGGGCTGCAAGAGGGTGACGTTTTAAAAACTGTCAATGGGGCTACTCTCGATAGTCCCGCGACAGCCGTCGAACTGTTCACGCAGTTTCAGAATAGTTCCATGATCAACCTCGCGATTGAACGTGGGCAGAGACGCATCGGTTTGACGTATTTGATCCGGTAAAATGCGCCCTCCAGTTATCCTACGGTTGTGATAGCTGAGGCGCTGCTTTCGTCTCGAGAAGAATTGCGCCAATAAAGTGGCGGAGAGTATCCGAAGGTACGATGAATGAGTAAAACCATGGCAACTCCAAGTACTCCGTACTGTTAGGGCCGCCTTGCAGAATGCCGATCAACTCGCCTTCGGCGTTCACGACTGGGCTCCCGGAACTTCCCGGAAGAGAATCCGCATCAGAGTCGATTTGAGTTCGGTGATTATGGGCATTCGCTGCGCCGTCGGTGGGACCTCTCTTTCGAAGCTTGGCCCCGAAACTCCAACGCAATTTTAATGTGCGATCGTAAGAAGTCCACGCATAGCTCTCACGGCTTGTTAAATCCGGATAGCCAACGACGTAATGATCAACATCTGCGGTTTTGTTTAATGGTAGGTCTTGAAGCTTCGCTCTGAGTTCCTCCAATTGGATTTGCGGCGCAAGCGAGTTTTTATCAGTTTTAAAGTATCCCAAATCCGAGTTTCTGAGGTTGTTCGGCGCCCCAGAGGCGTGGACCGGAGTGTAGACACGCGTTTGATTGATCTTCAAACGGTAGGATGCCTCGATTCGGCTTTCGAGCGTTGATCGTCTATAACTTGCTTGGGGATACAGGAAGCAAGACGCCGCTTTTCCGCATTGCTCGGCAACGTGCTTTGCGGTGACGAAGTGGAGTCCATTGCTGTCATTGTGAATGAGGAAGGCTGTTCCGATCGGCGTTTCCTGACCACTGCCAACAAGGAACACTCTCTTCGCCCAAGACTGGATCGGGGAAGGTGCCGCTTCAAAGCTATCTTGAAAACCTTCCGACGCTACTGCTGTCGAGGATACGGCAAATGCAGCAGCGACGAGAATGCGACAAAAAACGTGAATCATCCAAGATCGCCTCAAAGGGTGTTTGACTAGAATTTCGCTCCCCTCGGGTGAATTGCAGTCCAAATGCCAACTTTGGTGCGTTTGGGCAGGTCTTTAAGTGGTCTCCGTGGGATCTTGATCTGTGAGCGACAATTATTGTTAGTCTGGCATTCGTAATTTGTAGGGGGAAGAGCTCAGTTAAGTCTCGGATGACGATGTGCGAACCTTGCTGAGTGAAGCTCCCCCAAAGTGGTTTCACACCGGCGCAAGATCAAAACCGTTAATGTCTGGAACCTATTTCTCTGCCCGTGGCGGTGGCGGTGGCCCCTCCAGTATACAACTTCCCGCAGCGTTCTCGCTTTTTGTATTCGTGGGATAAAAGCATTTGCCTTCAAACTGATTTGCTTGAGCCCAGTCAGTTTTGTGACTCTGCTTTGTCAGCTCCCTTAGCTTGCGACTTGCTTTAAAAGCTTCAACGAAGTTCTTGTTGATTGCCTCAATCTCGCCGTCAAACGAAACGACCTCGCAATCAGAATCAGCCGAGCATTTGGTTAAGACGCGGACGAACTGGTGGGTCGCTTTATTCATCTCCGCAAGCCTTGTGTCGATGGGCTTTTGGGTCTCCAAAGGTAGACTTAGAAGAAAAACGATAATCACAAAAAGCACGGCCGAAATAGACCAAGGAATGACGGCTTTCATACGAATCTCCTCGGATGGGTTGTGAGGCTCTCAGCGTTTTGGCTATCGCTCACCGTAAACATCAAACGATATTAAAGCGAAAAATACGGCCAATTCGTCAGCAAGACTTGCTGAGGTATAAACATAGACCAGTCCTCGGCCGCAATTGGCCGCAGGGCGGCTTGGGCGTAAAACGTCTGGTAGCGTCCCGTAAAGCAGGGAAAAGCTTCTCGCACGTGAACTTTGGCCCATCTCCCAAGAAGGTCGAAAGCTTTTGGAGGATTCAAAAGTCCAATCGCAATATCTTCTGATTCGTCATCCTCAAGAGCCCTGAAAATTCGAATTTTTGAAGTTCCATGAGTTGTGAGGCGCGCCCAGCTCGGTGTGCGAAGGAAAAACTCGCATGCTCCGAAGCCCCGCAAGTCAAAGTTCACAAGGTGAAAGAACAAGGGATGAACATTCTGAAACTCGACCTTTTTTGCCAGAACGTCCTCAATAAACTTCGAGCATGGCTCCAAGGCAGATAAGGAATTCGACACCAGCATGTCGTGCTCAAAAAGATTCAGAACGTTGGACGATCTTCCGAGAGTTTCATTCGAACGAACCGAATCCAGTGCTCTGCGGACCTCAGAGGTCGCTAAATTCCGTAGGTTTGTCAGCTCAGGAGTCTCAGCTAAGAAGCGAAGTTCTTTTATGGTATCTTCCAAAGTTTCCACGAACACCTCATCTCTCGAAGAATCACTCAACGAATCCACCAAAGATTCTTTCAAGCCTTCAATCTACTTGCAAAGGGAAATCGCCTCATGCCAGACCCGTGAGTTCGAGTAACCATTGGCCTTGCTCGTTGATGATGCCTCCGCCATCCTTCCTTGGAAGACCATTCTCATAAGCCTACAAAGAAATTGCGAAACTCATCAAGGGCAATCAGCTTATGAAATTCCAGCTAACGTCGGGTTGTCCAGATGGGTTCCAGGTCGAAATCTTCGCGCAGGTCCATTCATTTAACAGTTCGAATTGCGTGTCTGCGAAGCAGCCGAAGTAAACAAAGGTAGGGTAGCGATCCGAGAAGAGCGAGATTTGAGAAAATATTGTTCTTTCGAAGCTGCTCGAGAGAACAACAAAGGTAAGGTGCCGGGCCAAAAATATGAAGGCTCAAAAAAAACAGAAAGCATAAGACCGAAACGAGGCTCATGTAATCGTAAAAAACGAGATTTGCTTCTCTCGATTGACCGAGGCGAAACATGCGTTTGTCGAAAATGAAATCTTGGAATTTAGCTGGGGTGGAGTCGGGAGCTTTTCGTTTAGTCCAAAGAAAAAATGGGACGGTCAATAGAAGGATCCAAGCCGGGAAGACTACGAGAGCAACCAATGGTAATGCGGTAAAAAGAAACGGTACGCCGTCGATTGTTAATGTGTAGCTGTTCCCCGATATCGAAGATGAAACGTACATAGCGATAAAAATTGGTGGAAACATCAGAAGAAAGTAGAGTGGGAAGACCGCGAGGATCCGAAGCGTTTGGACGAAAAACATTATCAGCTGCACGCGGTCATCCTCCGAGCCATCGAATTAACTCAATTGTTGCATACGGCCCTTGGGATTGAAAGAATTCATGCGTGCATCTGCGCAGTCGAGGGTTGTGAGATCGATAACGTCGCAAATGTTGGAGAGGTCTGCCAATTGATCAAAAGTCAGAGTGCTTGTTTCACCGTGACTGCGCGCTCACTCCGGATGCCTGATTGGATATTTGCGATGTGGACCGGCCTTTGTTTGCTCGGTTTTATAACATTCGCAATCCTCGCGTTTAGGAATTGGCGTGGCTCGACGTTTCCCGATGTAATGACCTGGGCGCCAATGAGCTTCTCTCTTCTCTGTGTCGGAATCGCGTATTGGATCGTGCGTGTTTATCGAAGTCCGGTAGATGTCACGATCGAGATCCGAGGAAAAGATTTGGTGTCGACGGGGATCAACGGCGTGATTCCGTTGAGTGACCTGCGAGTAACGATCGGAGAAGCCATCCAAATAACTGATGATGGCGCAGGGGTGTTCGCTGGTTCCGCGCTGATTATCGAAGTCCAAGATCTTTCTGAATTCCTCCAATTGTCGGGACCACAGAGCGCTCTGCTCTCGTTTCATTATCGAGACCGGATGCAATTTCTTCTCGGGAAACACGTCTCGGAAGAACAAGCTCGTTCTTTCATTAGAGCCATCGAACTTCATCAGGAAAGTCTTAGTTGAATCTATATTGAATTGGGAGCTGCGGGTGTTTCGAACAATAAGAAATACGCTGAGTTTTACTCGTTACTGCCATCGGCCCCAGAAAGGAATGTCCTTTTCTTCCGGCTTTGTGGAATTCCAATATCTCGCTTTATAGAAGTCGCCACAAAAATTCTTGCTTTGAGGAATTGACTGCTTTCACTGGGTGACGAAGTAAGTGCAGCTCCGAAGCGTAAAATCGACGTTACACCTATCTATCAGTTCGATTTAAGTCTCGTGCCGAAATTGCAGAATTGCAGAGAAAGGCGGCAAACAGTTTTCTGAGTTTACTTTAGAAGACTGGCGTCACGAAAGTTTCGATGGAGACACGTTGATAATCTCCACCGAAACTTTTTGCGACCGAGAGCTTCTCACTCCACGCAAGAGAACTCTGCGCTAACATGAACTCTACCGTATCCTATAGTTTTGGAATCCCACTCGGACACACGACGAGCTTCAAGCGGCATGCAGGTTTGGGCGGCTATCTTTAAAGTCTCTTTCTCTGCTTTAGAGATGGCGACAGCGCAATCTGAAGTGCATTGTGAGACTACCGTCACTGGAAACGATTCTTGTTGGTTTGCGTAAGCTGCGGATTGGCCGACTAACATCGCAGAAACCATGATCGCGAACTTCATTGCTAAAATCTCCCATCGTCATGCAGGTTCGGCAGGACGCTATCTAATGGGGGGTGCGGAGTCGAATTAAGATTGCGAATTCCCGTATAGCCAAAAATTATGAGTGTGCGTCTGCGTTCTTTAGTCTCATTTGAAGCGGTGCACGCGTTACCGGGATGCATTCGGTTTGTGTTTAGATAAGTTGCTTGAGGAACCCAGTAGAACGGTCCTAAATGAGGCAAGCTTGGAGTTTGGGAAGGATGGTCATGGGGATTTTGATTACCGCAGCTAGTGTTTTTCTGATGCCGTTGATTTCCTTCTCGGCGGTTGCCTCCGGTCAATCCTTCACAAAGGATCAAGAATTGATTTCTGAGCCTTCATCAGCCCATTGGTCACTGCTTACCGACGGTGAGGCTCGTCCCTCACTTCCGAAGAGTTCATCGATCGAGAGGCTCGAGCCCAGTGCCCAATTCAGATTTTTTCTAGAGAAGAATGATGGCGAGAAGCTTGGTCCGATTGGTTTTGTTCGCGCCGAAACGCGAATTGAACCTACCGTACTTATAACCGGAGATGAGTTATTAGGATTGAGGGTCGAGAAATCCGACCCTGATCTGCGCGTTACAATATACTTGCGCAGTAGCAACGGCGATGTCGATTTGCAGTATGTCACGGATCGAGCAGGCGACAATCGAGTTGCCTTGAGCGCTTTTCGGTTTGTTCGACGTGGGAGTGAAGTGAGCTTCACCGATAAGGAAAGGGAGCGCTTCCTCAGTTCAGTCGATACATTCGGTCTGCAGATCGCAAGGTCGGTTCAGGTTGGTGAGAAACTTCAGAAACCGTTTTCAGGGCACTTCGGTCTCAGCGGATCCGTCAAGATTCTTCAGCCTAGTAAGTGACGCATGCCAGGAGCGAGGTTTGACAAGCAACGCCGTCGCACAGAGGCTTAGAGTATGAAACTCATCATTTTGGCTCATCTTCTCTTTTCGCAACCTCTCGTCGCCGCTGAAGATCTTTCAAAGTGCAATATTGACGTTGCTGGCGATCCTAACAATAAGCCGGAATGTTATATGGCAGTACCGAAAGCTTTAAGTGCGAACATGAAGTTGGGCGGCTGGCCAAAAGGTACAGAACTTAAAAAGTCAGCCTCTGAAAGTTCGCCAACTCTTGCCACGCTTGTTGAAAGCGGTCACTGGACCGACGAAGAGATCGAGCTGACAGGTAAAACTCAAGGCGAATGGGCAGAAGTAAAGCTACGCAAGTTTAAAGGAAAGCTTGAATCCTGCGATGAAGCGCGCAAGGAGAAATGGATTAAGAGAGGTTGGATCAAAGCTCTTGATAAAAGTGGGAAGCCCATCATCTGGAAGTGGCTTTACTCCGGTCTTTGTTAGACATTTTCCGTAAGTAGATCTCGGTCAGAAGGTCCGCAGCGGAAACGCCGATTGCCGCAAGTGCGAGACCACTCGGAAGAGCGCAAAGCAAAAAAAGTTTTACGATGATTCCGATGCTGACAAACTTTCTTTTTTTCTTCGATCCGGTTAGATCCCCAGCGGACGCGAAACGATTTATGAGGTGCGTCCGCAGGACCTCGATAGCAAGCCATATTGCGGGCAAGCCGAAAAATGCGTCCCTGACCACAGGTGAAGGAAACCAAGCAAAACCTTTTAGAGAGTCCTTTGCTTCTGGGCAAAACAACACGGAGAGGACCGTTAGGTAATAGAGAAACGGCAAGAATGGACCGATAACGTTGAGAAGTAGTTTCGCAGTTGGTGATCCGATTTCTTTGAGCTTCGCTTTCCACTCAGGTTTTGCTGTCTTGTCGCCGGACCTGACTCGAAGACCTAGTTCGGATTCCCAAAGACGATCGAGGTTAGTCCGGAACGAACGGACTTTTCCGCCATAGTCATAAATCAAAAGAGTCCTGATCACTGAAACTAGACATCCTACAGCGATGATTCCTGCTCCATGATTGCCGAAAAGTTCGGTGATGATTAGAAATGCAGGGAGAATGCTTGAGCAAAAGCTGCTCTCAAAGATCACGTTTGTAATTCTCTAGTTTGTTGGCGAAGACGACGGGCAAATTTTCTGCTCCGTTGGAATTTGAGCTTTGCGCTTGAAACGTATTGAGTTCGTATTCTTCGTCAAGCATCAGATCGGAATCCATATTCTTCGCCTGATTCACTACGGGCTGGAAGCTTCCGGAGGGAGCGCAATTCTGAAACAAAGATAAGGAAATGACCGCACATGCGGTGAGCGCCATCGCAACTGTTTGCTTGTTCGAGGTCTTCATCTTCGCCAGCCTCACTCTCAATTCTACTCGTTCTTTGCCGCGATCCCGCGCCTAGTGAGCTTAACAAAGATCGGCTTAAGATCGCCCGTTCTTTAAGTAGTTGAAGAAGCGGGAGTTCCGGAATTTTTAGGGAGCAGATTTTTCGCTGAAAGGGCCATTGATCGCTCGCCTTAAGCGTTCGCAAGAATGGAGGGATGCGACACGTGACGGTAGAGAATTATTCATGTCTCGGGATGATACAGAAGTCCAAATTAGCTTTGAAGGATTCACTTAAAGAGCTTCACCAATAAAACCGATTTAATAAGAGACAGGTCAACGCTTGAGGAGTCGCAAATACTCGAAAGGTTGCCGATGCACCGTTCAGGAAGCACGCGAAAATCTCTTGTCATTTTGTTCGTCATCTTGCTGCCGACACTCTTGAGTTCTGTTAGTGCCTTCGCTGATGATGAGATTGAAACGATCCGCAGACGTCTTTACGATACCTATCTCGCTGCCGGCGCCCCTAATGAGTACCGCGGGAAGTATACCGAAATTTTGAATTCTCAAAATACAAATGGTTCGTGGAATATCAGGTACAGCGCAAATACGACTGCGCCTTTTGATCACGTAAGGCGCCTTCATGCGATGGTGATCGCCTTCCGTACACCTCAATCAAGTCACTACAACGATCCGAGAATGCTCGCTGGGATAAAAAAAGGCCTGGAGTTTTGGTTTACAACAAGGCCGGTATCGAGTGACTGGCCGAAGTCGAATTGGTGGCACAATCAAATCGGGCAGCAACAGAATCTCATGCCGGTTCTTGTTCTTTTGAGTCGTGAGTTAAATGTAAGATTCGGCGGCCAAAACAGAACGTTGTTAAGTGCTGGTGCAGCATACCTTCATGAAGAAATACCGCCGACTCATACGAACAAAAGACACGAGGGCCAAAATTATCTTTGGTTCACAGAGCAGCAGTTGGTTCGAGGAGTCCTTTTAAAATCAGACGAAGCCATTCGCAAAGCTGTTGAGCTGATCGAAGGAGAAATCTCGCAGAAGCTCGTGATGCGTGAGCCGTTCTCCGACAGAGTTCTTCAATGGCCCACAAGAAAAGGGATTCAGGCCGATTACAGCTACCATCTTCACGGTCCGCAGCTCTACAACGGCGGCTACGGGATGGGGATCTTGGCCCATTCGCGATTTGCTCTCGCGATTCAAGGAACGCGATTCGCTTACAGTCCGGAAACGATTGAGACGATGGCTCAATACGTTTTGCAAGGATCCGGAATGATGATTCGTAGAAAGATGATTGATCCGGGCTCGCTCGGAAGAGGGATCGCACGCCCTGGCAATATCACCATTGGCGAGCAGGTCGGTAAGTTGGCGCTTGAGGTTGCCAAATTAAGCCCGAGAAGGGCGGCTGCGCTAACTGAACTTTACGAACATACAAAAAATAGAGGCAAGCCTTACAGTTTTCTCGGGCACAAGCGTTTTCACAATTCAGATTTCGCGGTTCATCAGCGCGAGTCATATTACACGTCAGTAAAAATGGTTTCGCCTCGAACCAACGGTACGGAATCACTCGATGGCGAAAACCTTTTGGGTTATTGGCTTCCTTTCGGCTCGAACTTCATTTCGCGCGACGGAAACGAATACGCATCGTTGCCGCCTGTTTGGGATTGGAATCACCTCCCTGGCGTGACGGCGCCACATATCATTCCAAAGTTCGCCGGAGAAGTAACCCAGGCCGATAACTTCGTTGGTGGAGTGTCGGATGGTAAGTACGGCGTTTCGGGTATGCGAATTGAAACGCTGCCGGAAGCAGGAGTTCATCTTCAGGCACAAAAGGCCTGGTTCTTTTTCGATAAAGAGTACGTTGCGCTAGGTTCCGGGATCACCTCGAGAGATTCAGTGTTGGTCGATACGACGGTGAACCAAACGCTTTTAAGAGGAGATACACTCATCAACGGCAACAAACCTGCGTACGGCTCGCGCGAGTATGTGAATCCACGTTGGGTCTATCATGATAACGTCGGCTACGTTTTTCCTCGTGCTGCGAGGGCCACCGTACGCACGGGAGCTCACACGGGTTCCTGGTCTGAGATAAACTCCCAAGAGCCCCGCGAAAATCGAAAGACAAATGTCTTCACGCTATGGTTAAGCCACGGTCGAAAACCGCAGAACGCAACATACGAATACATTGTCGTTCCGGGTATCGATGCGGATGATCTTGCTGATTATGTAAACGAAATTCCCGTTCGCATTTTGGTCAACAGCACTTCAGTCCAAGCCGTTCAGCATCCTGGCTTGAGAATCACTCAAGCCGTGTTCTACAAACCAGGAAAGATCAACTTGGGTGACGGCACGATGCTTTCGGTTGATCAGCCAGCCTTCGTGTTGGTGAAAGCCCACGGTCTAGCGGTTTATGACGTGACCATTTCCAGCCCGGTTGTTTACCAAGTAAAAGTAACTCTGACGACGGAATTTGGTGAATCCATACTCCCATACAATTTGAAGGACGGTGTGAAAACCGGTTCAAACTATCTCAAGCAATATAACGTCGACGTCGCCAGAGGCTTTTTCAAAGTCGCAAGTAGCCCAAGAGTCTATCAATCGGACGGTGCAGGCCGCATTTGCTGGTTTCTCGAGAACAGCCATTTGCAAATGAATGGTGGTGGTGACATAGCCATAAATACTCTGGCCTCAGCGCCAAGAGCAGTCGGGTTTGCCGAGGCACAAAACTGTTCACTGAGTGCGGGCTTCTTCAATCTGGGAGGACGGGCAATCTACCGATCGTTTGGTAACGGAACCTACTGTCAGTTCGCGAACAGGGAGAATTATCTTCGAGCGGGCGGGGCGCATGATTTATCAAATGTTTTCTCGCACACGGCTCTACCGGCGCACATGAGAAATGTCGGAGTTTGTAATTAACAGATCTTGCCGTTTGCTGCCGAAGCGAGACGCGTCTACTTTTTCGATTCGACCGATAAAACAAGGCAGAGCGTAGCCGTGATGGCTAAGCTAATCCAAACATGTTGAAGCGCTTCTGGGCCGCACGTAGTTTTGAAACTTTTGAGTGAGAAGACGCATCCAGTGATGAGATAGTGAAGTATGAACGCGACAAATGGCGCAACGACGATCCCGATATTCGACAAATTTTTTTTGAAGTTAAACTTTGGCATCTCTCAACGTTAGATCCTCAGGAGAGATTGCTCAACCTTGATCGAAGCATGACGTTGGCTGGTTTAACGATGTCGTTGCGGCCATGCGGGAGCTATCTTGGTGGCCTCAGGGATTTTAGCAGCTTTGCTTTGTAGACCTCTAGCGGTGGTCGTTCGTGATGCTTATGTTCAGCATGTCTCGAAACGAGATTTGCTGTACGTAGCTTAATCGGTGGTGCAGCTCGACTTGCGCCCAAACTACAGGTTATTAGTGAATTTCGTTTACTCGCATCGGTTCTTCGACGCGATTCCACTGATCCATGAAAACCTAGGAGCGAAAAAAAAGTTTCGAACGGATTATTTTGAGAAACGAATTCTTTGATGCAAAAAGAATCGTTTAACCTAAATAGAGTCACTCGCGCTGACTCAACTTGGTTTCTGTGGTCCAGGTAGACTTCAAGTATTTCAGCGTCTAAACAAAGCGGAATGGGTTGGTTTCTAATGGAAACTTCGAGTTGGAAAAAAGTCAGCATCGGCATCTTTTTGGCGTTAGCTTTCATGCCTCAAGATTTGTTTGCTGCTCGAACGGTAAAAGTCATTCCAATCCGCATGAATTCTGTATCGGGCGGTGTTCTGGATGGAGTTCCTTGCAGGCAAGCAGACGTGTCTACGGGAGAGGTTCTAGGCACGGTTCAGAAGGATGGTCCCGTCACCATCAATCATTTGTACTCGGTCACGCTCCGGAACGTCTCCGATGTGGAGCAAACAGTTCGCATCAGACTTGAGGGTGGCTCTTCATTGAGTGCATTCTACTCTGGACCCGGAGAGGGGCGAACGAACCTCCATGGAACTCCGGTCGTTATGAATGATCATTTCGATACAACGGTGACGCTCGCTCCCTCGAATCAGGGAGCTGGTGCGCTCCGGACCGTTCAGATCGAGATGGGTTGTAGTCGGGCAACATGCTGGGGCTCGATCTATGGAGCGTCCTCGACATTTGTCGGAAGCCGAGAAAACGTTGGAGCATGCGACCCTACAAAGCAGGTAGCCTGCATTTCGATGATCACGTTGTTTAACGTCCGCATCACCGTTGAAGAAGATCGCGGCGCTGTTTTGGGATCCATCTCGGGAGCAGCCCACAGAGGTTGCGGTCTGAAAGACCACTACGTTGAGACACCACCTTTCATTCAGATTAACGGCGGCCGGCCCTTCTAACAGGCCTTCAATAGGTTCTGGAAAGAGTCGAAGCGACGTCTTACTTATGTCTTGATCGTTTGAAATCACACGATCAAAATCAGGCAATGCTTAGCCATTGCTATTACCACATTCGCTCAGCTTCGTTCTTTCTCGTCATAATTTTTATCCTCGCTTCTTGCACCAAGCCGACAGATTCAGCAGAGACGGCGGATGCAAAGGTTGACGCAATCGGGATCAAAACTGGCTGTGCTAAACTGGGTGAGGCCGTCATTCGGGTTGCGGGCAGCTCACCGCATCTTGGTCTTACGACTCAACAGTGCTGCGATGATTTGAAGACTGTCTCTCATCCCTTGGATGCGTTGAACGGTGCTGCTCCTGGAAGAATTATCTGTGCCGCGTGCGGCGACGCTCAGTGTGACGTCAAATACGAGAACAACTCAAATTGCCCGCAAGACTGTAAATAAAGAAGTCGCAGCGAGGAAAAGCGATCTGCCTAAGGTTGAAGGTTTAAAATTAGATACTGACGGTCTGGCCGAGTCGTGGTGGAGTTGGACATGCAGAGCCGACCGCTGACTTTATTTCTGGATTTCGATGGCGTTCTAAACAATGACAACTTCCTTCGCCATCAGAAAAACCACGTTCCGGCGTCAGAGCATAAGCTTTTTGATCCCACAAATATCGCTTCGCTCAATGCTCTTTGTGCCAAATTGCCGATTGGGCAAATCGTGATTTCGAGCACCTGGAAGAAAAACCGAACACTAAACGAAATTCGAAAACTACTTTCACGCGAGGGCTTTCTGTTCGCAGAAAGAATCATTTCAGTAACGCCAGAATTGGGCATTCAATATGAAGCTAGGGCAGATGAGATCAAAGAGTGGATCTCGAACAATGGTCCGACAGCAATTTTGGTCCTGGATGATTTTGATTTAACAAGTTCACTAAGCGAGGGCTTCTTCAAAGTGAATTCTGCCGATGGCTTGACTGCGGACTTAGTTGCCTCAATTGTTTCCAAATACAGCGCCAAATAGGTCCGTGGCTCGATAAAACAAACTAAATCTGCCGTCAGCTCCTTTCAAGAGCCTCATCATTTTCGCAGGCGCAACGGGATGTCAGATTCATCGATCCAGGAATTGCACGAAATATCGAAGAGTCTTTGGTCATCCTCGTTTTGGAGAAATACTGGAAGTTTAGGCGTGCTGTCGTTCTGCCTCCAGAGTTCTCCAAACCATTCGATGCATCGGTTGGTGCTCTTGAGCATGAAACTCTGCAAGAGGCGAGTGCCTTTCGCTGACTTTGGCTCAGGCATTACGCCTTTTGCAAAAAGCTTCGCGGTGGTTTTGAATGCAATACGATTTTTCTTCCAAAACTGGTCGTCGAAATAGATTTCTTCACCCGTGTTGCTGAGCGGATACACCATCAAGCCAAAATCGTCAGAATCATAGACAACGATTTTCACTCCTTTGATTGTGCCGTCAAAGGAGTGTGACATAATTTCTGTTATGATCTTTGAGGCTCCCTCTGCATCCTTCGCCAAGGCTTCTTCAAGCTTGGTTTCAAAGGACCGGAGTTTTTCATCAAACGGCTCTCCAAGTTCAAGTTTTTCTTGGAACTCCGTCCATGCAGGGTTTTCTGCTCGAAAGCTTTTCAGAGAGTTTTGGCGAGGATCGGATTCGAACTTGTCAGCGTCGTGCCAGTTGCCGGCCCTGTCTAGGTAGCCGGCGATCAAGCGATCTTCAACCTTTCGCGCGGATTTTGCGAATCCATTTGAGAAGTTTGCCATCGCATCGGTGTTGCCGCTAAAAGAAATCTGAGTTGGATCAGACCACGTGGGCTGGATGACGAAGTCGCCATTCTCATCGATATAACCGAACATTCCATTTTTGCGAACTCGAGCAAGCCCTTCTGAGAAATCATAGGCTGCTTCGAATGACGGCGAAATCGCAATTTCGCCGTCCGTTCCGTAGTAACCGCTGCCGTCCTCGCAATCGAACGCCGCTAGCCCCTCGCAAAAGTCATAAATCTTTCGCGGTCCTGGAGGAAGCAGCCATTGGCCCCGTTCGTTGATAATGCCCCCGCCATCCATGGTCGATACAGAAGCAACTCCGTTATACCAACGTGTCGCACTCTCTATATTGTCGACTCGTACGTCTTCCGAGAAGGTAAGGATTTGAATTCGATCTTTCTTCCTTGCGGTGAAGACTTCAGATCCGATCGAGAGGATTTCATCGTACGACGGGCTCGTTACTAGTGCGCCACTGAAACCTGCAATACCCCAGAGTTTTCCATCTCTATAGGCGATGTGAGATTTACCAGCTACACCAAGAAACTCGAACTTCGGTTCGAATAGCCAGTTACCTTGTTTGTTGATAACGCCAGTCTTACCATCGATTTTTGCTCGAGCGATTTCTCCTTCAAATTCGAATGCCTGTTCAAACCTCGGCGTGATTACCGCCTCTCCATTGAGATTTCGGTATCCGAAGAAAAATTGCGGCGGAGCTTTTTCTTGCGAAGATTCAATCGAAGCTGATTTCGATTTCAACTTTGCCATCCTGCGATTTCCTAACTCAAGCGATCGTTCTCGTTAGCCTACGATGCTACTACGAACCTGATCAAAAACCATCATACGGGTTTTTTCAATCGAAAGCGCGCTCGAGTTCCTTGAGTATAAATCTGAACTTGAAAATTGAGTTTCGGCGAAAGACGATAGCTAAATGAATTCTAAGGTCCCCATTATTCGATCCAATGCCAGAAAATTCTATGTAAGATCGGTTCTGCTTTTTATTCTGGTTTCACCTTTGTTATTTACACAGTTCAGCTGGGACTGCTCCAAAATTGCGAATGGCTTGGTGGCAGAAAGTTTCGCAGATTTGAGAAGTTCGCCGCAAGAGCGCGAAGCCCACTTCAAAGATTTTGGATACTACCCCGAGGAATCATCTCTTCTATCTGATTTTGAAGATCATCCAGGGGATTTTACTTTTTCTGCTTTCGTCTTCGTCATAATTGCGGTGTTCGGTGGGTGCGTCCAGCTTTTAGCAGCTTGGATGGCCGTGAAGCTTCGCGCCCGCGTCGAAATGAACTCAACAAAACTACTTCTGTTCACTCATGCGCTACCGCTTTTGCTAGTTGGCTTATTGTTATTTCTACGACCGGGAGGAAAATTCCATGAATTCCTCGGAGCTGCCGTGGCGTCAGTGTTGTTCGTGATTTTGCTTCGAAAATATTTAGGTGACCGTATTCAAACATAACGGATCGCAGACAATGAGCGAAAGGAGAATCGAGTGGCGCAGTACGTGGATGGATTCGTCATCCCAATGAAGAAAAAGAATCGAAATGCGTATAAGAAGATGGCTGAATTGGGCCGTAAAGTTTGGATGGAGCACGGCGCCCTTGCATACTACGAGTGCTTGGGTGAGGACTTTTCTAAATGGGGTCTGACTTTCCCAAAAATGTGCAAACTCAAAAAGGATGAAACCGTTATTTTCGCCTTCATCATTTACAAATCGAAGGCTCACCGCGACCGAGTGAACAAGCGAGTGCATGCCGATCCAAGAATGAAAATGGAAGGCATTGCGATGCCATTCGATATGGAGAGGTTTGCAACGGGTGGCTTTGAGGTTATCGTACGTTCAAAGACATCTATTTAAAGTGTTTACGCTTCTTCCCAGAGAACGGTCCCAAGAGGCCTTTTTCCGCGGCCTCTTGAAGACTTGAGTCGTAAAAGCGGATTTTGATCGGTTTTGAACCACCTAAAAAATCGCCATCGATTTCTAGGTAAGCTTTGACGGCTTCGTCCTCATTCGCAAACGTAACTGTGCAGCTTTCCAAGCGCTCGCCAGTTTTTTGGTTCTTCAATAGTTCAACATGCACAACCTTGCCGGCTTCACCGAACACGCTTTTGATTTCTGTTTCTGTTCGATTGGCCGGTACGTTCGCGACGCTAATCTTTGTAGCCATAGATCAAAATCATGGCTGTGCAGACAACATCAGTCAATGTCGGTGGTGATGCTTCAAAATCATTGCTCTGCAATTCGCAATGAGCGGATTTGATGGAACTCATCATCGATCGAGATCAGCTGGATGCCTTCAACCCTATGGCATACCGATCTGACTCAGTTCGAGAAATCTTGCGAAGTCCGTCAAATTTTGCAATACTGAACCATATGGTTCAGTATTCAGGACGTCGACTCGACGACACTTTTGCCGCGCTATCCGACTCCACCCGGCGGGGAGTTCTCCTTCATCTCGGGCAGGGGAGCGCTTCCATTACGGACCTGGCTGAAAGGTTTCACATGTCTCTCACGGGCATGAAGAAGCACGTGGGAATATTAGAACAAGCTGGTCTCGTGAAGACAGAAAAGATCGGTCGAGTGCGAACCTGCATGCTCGGCTCAAGTCGCCTAGCGTCTGAAATGGCCTGGATCGAGAAGTACCGGGACATGTGGGATAAACGTTTCGACGCTTCGGAAAACGTCGTTCAGGAACTCAAGCAGAAAAGAGGAATCAAATGAAAAACGAAACCAAAGCTGAACGCAAATCAGAGCGTGAACTCGTCGTCACACGCATTATCAACGGCCCAGCTGACCTAGTCTTCGAAGCTTGGTCCAAGCCTGAGCTTTTTCGAAAGTGGTGGGTGCCGAAATCGGCTCCTATAACGCTCGAGTCCTGCGAAATGGATGTCCGCACCGGTGGAACATATCGCCTTGTATTTAGTGCTGGCGGCCAGAGTATGGCGTTCTTCGGAAAATATCTTGAAGTCACTCCGTATTCCCGCATCGTGTGGACGAACGACGAAGGTGGAGAGGACGCCGCGAACATCACCACGGTCACCTTCGAAGAAAAAAATGGGAAGACCTCGGTGACCGTGCATGATCTGTATCCGTCAAAAGAAGCTCTCGACGAAGCGATTTCCTCAGGTTCTAGCGGCGCAATGCCTGAACAGCTGGAGCAGCTTGAAGAGCTTATTCTCAGCGGGGCGTGAGACATCGCAAGGGATTGAAGGAGTTAAAGCTCCGCTTCGAAGAACTGCATGGGTTGTTTGACGAGTTCAAGCCAAGCAGATTCAAGAATAATGATTTCGGCCGGGATCTCGTTCGGTCCCGTTAAGCCAATTTCTGCGTCGCCGCGCTTTGCTAACTCGAGAAGAAACGATTTGCTCACACGAATTTCGATTCGTGGTTTGTCGTAAACCGAAGCCCAAAGTCCGCCGACGCCGAAATGAAGCGGACGTCCTTTGAGATGGCGATACGAGGCGGCAACATCTTTATTTCCCGTTGGTTGTTTTTGGATCAAGCCCTCCCAATCGCGCTTCGGCCACAGGTCTGCTTCACGTGGACTCTCGGAGAAGAAGATCCTTGTCAGCTGAATCGTTTCACCTTGCAACTTTCGCACTGAGAATTCGCGAAATGGTTCTGTTGCGATCAGCTTTTCGCCCGAAAATTTGTAAACCAAAAGGTCAGTGTTGTATCGCGCAAGCGTAGGCTCCGGAAGAATGTAGTCAGCGCCGGCGTGCAAAGCCGGCCCGCCAAAGAGGTTGATGGGGCCCTCTGGACCTTGATTCAAAACATGAGGTCCATCGAACTGCTGATACTCGGTCAACACCTGCGGGTGAGTGTCCAAAGAGAGCGTAAACGCTTTGGTTCGCCTTTCGTTTTCCAAGCTAACTACCTTCGCCACACGTGCCTCTAAAGTTGAGGGTGGAAGTGCATTCGAATCCGGAAGGTAAAACGCTCCGCCCCTCTGCGTTTGAGCGAATGCAGAACCTGCTGAGAGGACAAGGAGTAAAGTGCTAAACAAGATTTTCATCTGTGGCTCCGCTCAATTCTGTAAAAGCGATAAGCACGTCAAAAGTTTCAACAGCCCATTCAGGCCGACGCACGATTGTCGATTCTTATCGGGTTCGTGAATTTGGTTTGTGCAATAAATTTGCCCAAATTGGCTGAAAAGTTCGAGCAGCTCATCGCGGAATTTGGGAATTAACAGCGATCAACTTTTTGACAGCCGCTCGCGTCTTGGTGAATCGGGGGTGCGGCCGGAGGGCCGCGAGAGTATAGATCGCTCCTCGCAGGCTCTGGCCTTGCAGATTTGCGAGGACATGCTCTACCGTTTAAAGCTTTTCTTATTCGTTTTGATCATCCTCGCTTTGCCGTGGCTGGCTCTGGCTGATGGCTGGCAGCAGCTCGGATCTGGCCAACATTCTTTGCGCGAGCTCGGAGAAAACTTTTACGTGGATGTGCCCGTGCGTCCTATTACAGACGCTCAAGTGCGCTTGACGTTCGTTAATCGCTCGCTGGCAGAACAGATGGGGCTTTCGCTTCCAAAAGATCCTGGGCAAGTCGAGGCTATGCTCAAAAAACTCTTTGCTTACGAAGTGGATCCGACAGGCCAGTCGACCAAGAAGTGGCTCGCATCCTATTATCTCGATAGCAAAGAAAAAGGCCCTGGGAATGCCATGGGTGATGGCCGAGCTTTGTGGAGCGGGGAACTCGTCATGCCGAATGCTGATGGCACCGTCCGATACATCGATGCTGTCATCAAAGGTGTAGGTCGCACGCCGCTTGCGTGGCTCAAGAACAAATACCACAACGACGGTAAACAATCGTTGGAAGAGAAAGTCTACAGCGGGGTTCAATCGATCGCGGCTCGCGCGAACCAGCTTGATGCGACGAGCGACTTAATCGGCTTCGCGATTTATCGCGACGGCGAATGGACTTCGCAAACGGTGCGCATTGGGCGTCAAACAAGACCAGCGCATCAAGCTTTTCATGATGATAAACCCGCAGATGAAAAGAAGATGATGGACTACATCATCAAACGAGATCTTGGGCTCTCACTCAAGGCGGTCGTAACAGAGAAGTTGCTTGATCGCTGGCTGGCGAAGTTCACGATCAACAACGCCGACGAGACGGCACGACTCTTTGACCTGGTTGCATTACACGCTTCGCCGACCAAAGGGAACAAGACGACGACCGGTGGATCTATCGATCTCGCTGCCATCACATACCTTGACGCCTACCACATGGAGTTTCGCTACTTATTCAATAAAATGAACTTAGCTGAACAACTCGGTGTGCAGCGACGCTACGTGACTCGGGTCATTGGTTTCTTAGCCAAAGCTGAATACCCGGAGCTTGGAGCCCGCCGTGATGAACTCATTGCTAAATATGATCTCCTATTCCGGCAACGTTACCTCACGACCCTTACGACTCTGAGTTTGATGCGGCTTGGGCTTTCGGAGAAAGAAGCGCGATGGCTTCAGTCGAATCATCGAGAACTTGCGCGATCGATGATGACCTCTTACCGAAAGATCCAAGAGGCTACAAGCGAGGGGACGGTCAAACCGATCGAGCCCGGAAACACGAATGATGGTGGGATCAAGCCGGCTGCTTTTGATATACGCAAAGTCGCAGCAGGTACGATGGCTGCGATTCAAGATCCGTTATTACAGAAGACATTGTTCCATGTTTCGCGAGGCTGGGGGGCTCCGACTCCTACAGTGGATTTGTTAGCTCCAGAAGCCCAAGCAGAGTACTTGGCGCGTGCGCAGGAAGTTGCAAACGCGTTTGGCGGAGTAAAACCTGAATGGATTGAGCGTGCAGCCAAGCTGCATGCGAATGTTCGTAGTGATGCGAGCACGCGCGAGTTTTGGGAGCGTCATGAAACACGAATCGTCGAGATGATCAAACAGAACGCCTCGTGGATCGAAATTACTCAGGCCATGGAAGCTGGCGCTGAGTCGTTGACCGATCACGGACTTCTGAAGCGGCGCTCGTTACTGGCGCCAACAGTTGTGAATTCTTGCCAAGCCTTCTTGGCGAGATAAACGGCTTCGGATGTAGGACGCCCGAAAAATTTTTAATTTTGTGCTTGCGAGGCCTTGGAGGCGAAGTTTTCTTTTTGAAAGCTGGTGCATGCGGCTTCGATCGACGTTGGAGTATTTGACGATAATAGTTCTGCAGACGCATGCCGTTTGAATGGGAACCATTCATCGTGGGTTGTCGCGAAACTCTCCATTACCGCCCGAATAGCTGCGAAAAATCTCCGCGAAAAACTCGTGTTACATTCCCGCCCAGCGGAAGTGCGAGATAGATACATATGGTTTCGATGCTCAGTTTGCGGTTGATGTTCGGCGGTCGAATGAAGCGACTCACAAGGTTCTAGTCGGCATCGCTGCGTGTGAAAGAGAACGCTTATCGTGTTGCCATGATGTCAGTCGAAAGCGGCTCAATGAGCTGCGCTGAGATTTTCATTTCGATTTTCGATCCGTCGCTTCAGCTTGTCGTGAGGCGATGGTGTTTGTAAATGCGTCGACATCAAGGGACGCAATCTCTAAACACTAATCGGAATTTATGAAGGCCTTCTCAATGCGTCGGCCCGTTGTCCCTCTCACGCCAAAAAATTTGCTCCGGCACATGCTCGATGGGATCAGGCATCAATGCGAGGTTTCGTGGCGCTCTTGAGTTGGCGAGTCGTGTAGTAGATCAAAGCGCTGACGGACAATGTGAGAGGCGCAAGATAAACCATCATGAGGATAGCTTCGATCGGAGCCCAGCCGCTCATTTCCGAGTTTTTGAGGCGTTGTTGAGCCCATTCGAGCAGTTCGTAATAAGCCGTGGTCTGAAGCGCTAAACTTCCCAAGATCGTTGAGATCATCGCAACGAATCGCGTGCGTTTGCAGAGAATAAAGGCAGCAGCCGCAACAAGAATCCCAACGGCGCAAGCCTCAGTTACCGCAATTGTCAGACCGACATCGATTGTATCCATGTTTCAAGGATAATGAGGTAACTCGTATCTTCCAATCGAAACTTCAGTCGCGTGGTAGGGGGCCGCGGTAAACCGCCTCCATGTTGTTTCCATCTGGATCGATGACAAAGGCCGCGTAATAAATTTCGGTCGATTGGCCTTTTCGGTAGCCAGGTTTGCCGTTGTCTTTCCCGCCTGCCGCTAGTGCTTTTTCGTAGAACGAGTTCACTGCCTCCGGAGATTTGGCTCGGAAACCTGTATGGTAACGCTGAGCAGGAGGGTGAAAGCGGTCAATCCAGAAGAGGGGGAAGTCGAAGCCATATCCAATGCCTTCAAGCGCTCCATCATTTTTCATCTCGTAAACCCTTCGCATTCCTAAGGCACTAAGTGCCGCATCATAAAAGAGCGCGCTTTGTGCGACATCCGCGACGCCAATTCCAGTGTGGTCAATCAAAGTGAGCTCCTATGCGGTAGTGGACCGCTTTGTTGGAAGCAGTTTACGACCTAGCAGCAGATCGTTATTATTAGTGAACTTAGGAGGTCCACAACGCAACGATCTTCGTGCATTGTTTGACGACATCAGCGCCTTTGGAGAGTCTAGTATATACAAGCATCATTTACTTTTGATCAGCGCCGTGAAGAATAGAAAATGCAACAAACCTCGTCCATCAAATTCGCTTCGCAGCTAAATCATCAGCGAAGAATCGACGAGAAAGGTGAGCCTTAAATGAATCAACAACGATCTGACGCCATTATCACAGACGCCCTCGCGAGCACCTCTTTTACGATGGGAGCGATCGACGGTATTTTTAAGAAGCTCTGGGGCGAAGGTGCAACGTTTGTTCTGTTGGCCTCGAATCTCACGTCCGCACCATTAAGGTGCAAAGCTTGGGTGGAGAAAAAAGGCGGATCATTTCTTTGTTTTACCGTCTATGATTTGGTGTCTTCTGCGGTCACTATCGAACAGAGACCGAAAACCGTTATTTGGCTTCTGGAGAATGCTGATGGCGATTTTGCTTACGAGGCGTTGTCGGAGAGTCTCAGGACAAACTTTGCTTCTAGCGCAATCTACCTTCTGAAATTCAAAGAGAATGGCGAGGCGAAGAAAATCGAGAAGTGTACCGTCGCGTCGGACGATGCTTCAAGCGTGATGATATCCACCTTGGCTTGGACGGGCGAGTCCGCGATTGTGCTATCCGAATCTTGAGAGCCGGAATGTGATCACTCACTATAAAAGTGAGATATTTATATTAAGGGAGATTTTTCCATGAGGCTCACGAAGGCGATGTTCATCGGCATAGGTACGGGGCTGATCACTTTATCGGCTGCCGGTAAATCAAAGGTGATTGATGCGGAAATGAGCGGTGAAAGTTACCTTGGCCTGATCGGTAACAAGGTCGACATCGTCCTCAATAAAGAGCGCTGCTCCGTCAAAAGCACGGGCACTTCGGGTGCGGAAGGGGAAGCGCCAAAAAAATTCAAAATCGTATTCTCGTGCGGTAGTCGGTCGCAGGTTCTTTGGGATATAGAGAAACCTGCGCTCGATGATTTTTCTTTTGATGATCCAGGTTTCAAAGTTCTCTGGGCTGGTGATTACGACGGGGATGGAAAAATCGATTTGAAGATGGAACTCAGCCCGAAGTATTCGTGTTCGAGGAAGGTTACTTTGCTTTCGAGTAAGGCAAAAAAATCTGAGCTAGTTGGGGTTTCAGGCGCATCGAATATCGTTTGTGGCGCCTAAACATCAAAGTAATTCGTGCTCGGGTAGATTCGTCCAATTGGCGAGACCCGTTGAGCCAAGTCCGCCGAAACTCATATCGAAGCCGCTCACTTCGCTTTTCTTAGAATTTGAACGAACGTCCAGGCCTTTCTCGGACTCTCATCTTTGAGGTAAAGTGCACGGTAAACAATAGATTCGGTTTGGACTTCGACGGTTGCGCATCCTCGGTCGCTCGGTTCCTTGATTTCCTTGCAATGTCTCTGCATTTCAGGTGTTTGCTCAGTGAGAGGATTGTCGCAGAGTGATCGACGCTGTTGAAGATGATCTACACAAGTTTTTTGAGAGAGTTTCATCCATGGTTCATTGAAACCGTGAGCACCTTGGATTTCTTTTGATCCGCTTCGGTCTGTTATAAATTGATCGACTTTGCGATATTCTTCGGTGTCATTGGCCAAGCGAGTACTATGGAGAGAGATCCATGCTTCGACCAATTTTCCAGAGTCTTCGATGAGTGAAAGCTGGGAAATCGCATAGACGTTCGGAAGAAATGAAACGAACTGCCTTGAGCCTGATTTTTCTTTCCGAACCAATTCACCGTTTAACGGGCCGGAAGCAACCGAAGAAGCGCTTGCTCCGTTCATCACTGCCTTCTCGATAATTTCAAGTGCCTTCAGAGTTTGAAACCGCTGATAGTCGCTACACCCAGGCGGTTTAGGGTTTTTGGCCGGCATAGCAATAGGAGGTAATTTGCTATGAGCGCATTTGAAGCAAGATTCTGGCAATCCATAGGACTTACCTAAATCTTTTGAGAAAGTCTTGCAGGCTTCGGCGCTCATTTCGTACGACAAGTTCATGCCAAACTGGAGATCTGCGCAATTGCAGCTCTCAGCTCCTGCGATTTTTGGAAGAAATACGGTCAAGGCGAAAACTAAGAAGGTGATACCGATCTTTGCCACAGAGATGAATCCTCCCTTAGAGGCTCTTCGTTGTTTATTTGGTTCAACTAAAGCTCAACTTATTTTTTGGAGTAGTCTTACATCTGTTTTGACCGGCGCCTAGTGTTTCCGCTAGGTGAGTTCACGACATTTGCTTTCACCAAATAACCTTACCTACTATAGCGTCCGCCGCGATCGGTCCAAATCGCGAGCTGTCGTATGAGTTGTCTCGATTGTCACCGAGGACGAAATACATCTTATCGGGGATGGTAACCGGGTTAACATCGACAGGATCCGACTTTGAATTCGAGACGACATGATAATTTTGATCTAGTCCTTCGACGTAAAGCTTGTAGTCTTCGGGGAAGCGATCCTCAGGAGACGGCTGAAGTTTACTTAAAATTTGATCGGACGCAGAATGTAGGTTGCGGGGCATGGGTTTGTCGTTGATGAAGATTTGTCTATCCCGAATGGCTAGAGTCTCTCCCGGAAGACCTATGATTCTTTTCATAAAAAGCGCTCCGTCTTGTCTCTTCGAGGCGAAGACGACGACATCCCCCCGTTTCGGAGTTGCAACCTCCGCGATATTGAGGCTCGAAAATGGAAGTAAAACTCGATAAGCAGCTTTGTTGACGACGACGTAGCGGTCTTTTCCGAAACTTGGAACCATCGAGCTGCTCGGATTATTATAAAAAGTTACGACGCTCGATTTGATGGAAATCACTGTCATAAACAGGATGACGGATAAGAGAACTAGGATCGCTTTCAATTCGACCTTCTTTGCTAATCAAACTTTGTAGGTTTTTTTGCGGGAACCTCAAAATGGTAGCGCAGTAAAACGTGATAAGTACAGCTACCACGTGATCAGAAAGAACAAACACTTTGTTTTAAACGGGATTGGACAAGATACTTTGGTCGATTTTCAAGATCGTCAGTTTCAAACTCCGGCCAGTTTCGTTCGCGAAATACTCGACCATTATCTCGAAGCAAAGGGGCAAAAGTTCGCTGGGCATCCTGTGCGAGAAATTCTTCGTAACCGACTGCCTGCCAGCTTGAAACAAGCTGTCTTAATGGACGACCGCTTCCTTATCCGCGGGTCCGCCGGTCTCACGGCTTGGACCCATTGTCCCTGGATCGTGATCATGGATCGAGAGGTCACCAAAAGCCCAAAAAGGGGTCTTTACGTGGCTTTGCTCTTCCGAGCAGACATGACGGGATTCTACGTTTCGCTCGATCATGGCGTGGCGGATACGCGCGCGATCTATAAGTCGAAAACCGCCGAAGTCCTGGAGCGTCGGACCGAGCGCCTCCGCAGAATCCTAGAGCAGCCTCCCGAAGGATTTTCTTTCGCGAGTCCTGCTCTCAAGGCTCCACCGAAATCGGATGGAGCGCTTTATCCGCAGGCCACAATCGTTAGCAAGTTTCATTCTTCGAAAGATCAGATCGATAATGCTGCGATCGTAGCGGACGTTTCATCGGCGCTAGAAGCGTACAGTGTTCTTATCGAGGGCGGAGGAGAAGGAATCCTTCGCGTGTGACAGCGTCGCCTCCCACTTATTTTTTATCGATCGCGATCGGGAATCGCACGACGTCCAATGCTTTATTCTCCCAGCTTCCGTTTTGCTTCACAGATCGTTTGAATGAAATGTAGACCCAAGGCTGCGAGCCGGTGATGTCAAAATTGCGGCGTTCTTCAACTTCAGAAGCGGGAATACGACCATCTTTTCTCATCGTCTCGACAAGATCGCGATAGTCGTGATCGATGATCGAGAAGTATTGGACTTCGGAATTCACCTCTAACGCCGTTTCGCCTTGGGCGCTTTTTTGAGTTGCGCGGTTCGGAAGTAAGAGATCTGTGACCATCACGACGTGGGCTCCGTCAGTTTTCCAATCGCGAAGGTCCGCTGACGACGAAGTCAACAAAGCCAACACCCAAGTGTAATCGTCAGATCCTTTCACCTTCCGCTTACCCTTTGCGAGAATCATGAATTTGCGCAAATGAGCGTTGTAGGAAAGGTGTCGAATACTGTCGACTGTCAAATACTCATCTTGAGTTCCATTCTGAATTTTGAACTTTGTATTTGGTTGAAAAATAAAGTCGCATTCGCCACGTCGCAGATTCGGAGTAAATCCGTTCTGAGAGGTGTAGCCTCGCCAAGCAGAACTCAGCTCAAGTGGGGCCGACGGCTCGGCCCGGAATAAGCAGAATCCGACTTCTTTGTCCGCGTCGGCAAGGACCGTATCGCGCGGCACGTTTCGAAAGCGTTTCATCAACATGTAGTAGTGTCGGTCCACTGGGCTCTTCATGATATTCGTTGTGTGAATGAAGCCTGTGGCACCGAAGCGGCCGTTCCCGTTGAACCAATCGAAGGAAGAATCGGTTGGATCGAATTTCTTAACCTCGCTTGTTTCACCAACCATCGCTGGGCTCGCAATGACATAGTCAGATGGTTGAGACGAAGGTGAGCGAAACGTCTCATAGGGTCTTTTTGAATTGTCGTTCAGAACAAGAGACGTAAGCGAAGCCCACCACCAACGGTTTTCATCAGAAAGTCGCAAGCTTTTGTCTTCTAACTTCTTTTTATCGTAGAGCGCCAAATGGGCTTTTTCATTCTCCGGAAGATTGTACGCTCGCCAATCATTATTCACGTAACCGTAAATTTTCTTTCCGTCGCGGGTGTACACGGTTGATAGCCACTCGGTGTTGCGTCGAGAAAGGGGATCACGTCGATCCGCCGAAACGTAGAGAGGATTTTCACAGTCTCGGCTGATGGTTTGGAAGTTCTTACCTCGGATCGCGTACACGGTAGTGTGGCCCGCAAAGATAATGACTTCGTCTTTACCTGCCGCGTTCTTTCCCAAGATGGCCCGGGCCGCGATGTCTGGTTGGTCACTGTGAGTGGCGCGTGCGAAAAACTGGGGATCACCTTCGCGCTTTGAAGACGGACACGCGTATCGACGCGCGTTGTTTGGTCCCAACAAGAGGACTCCGCGCACGGAGTTAGGGGTCTGGCCAACTGGTGCGTCACCGAGGTCCGTGATGACGGCCGGCGGCTGTTGTGTATAAGCGTCGTCGTATTCTTTTTCCCATCGATAAACAATTTCGGATGATGCTTGGCTTACGCCTGTGTGGGGTACGTTGATCCGGTATTGAATTGGAAGATCAATTCCCTTTTCGCTGAGAACAAAAGCAGCGTTTCTCAAGCGCGTAGAATAAGCCGCTGGGTTTGGATCAAGGGCTCCGGAGTTCGCATTGGCGTTCGAGCCGACAAGGGCGATCGAAAGCAAGAGCGTCGATGAAACCGAGTATTTCAAGTGTGCCAGCATCATGGAGCCTCCGTTTTAAGCCTTTCAACTTATCGGCCTGGATGAAGGTCGGCTCAAGTGTATATAGTTTGATCACCTTTGGACTGAGCCAACTTTACTAGGGACCAAAATTATCAATCCGAAACAGTTTAATTGGCTTCAATATTTACATCTTTGGTGTCTGATCCGTTTACTGCCGGCGGCCGATGCCCGATAGGACCCATACAGCAGGTGCTAGTATGAACGGTGGCTCGCTATCCTTATTTGACTTCATCATCCAGTCGGTCCAACAGCTCGCGCTCTTGATTCTTACGACTCTGCAGCCGGTTGCGGGTAGCCAAATCCTTACGGTGACTGATCCAGCGTGGACGAATGGCAAATGGGAGCAAATTGGCGGTCATCCAGCTTACCGCGCGAGTTCCACCGAATTGATTGAAAGATGTAAGAAGAATCCTTCGAGCTTTCTCATCCTACCGCTCACCATTCAAGCTACGCAGATACTTTATATCGATGGCCGGTCGGTCGTGATTGTCGATGATCCAAGCTTCCGTGCTGTGCGGGCCTACTATGGATACAAAGAGATCAAATGCTCCGATCTCCCGGCCGACGCTCAAGAGATGACATGGGAGGTGAGAACACACTCCACGTATTTCGCGCGAGTCATGTCTTACCCGCAAGTTTCCGAAACGCGAGATGCCGTCGGGGCTTTAACGATTGCGATTTGTATTCTCGGAGCGGGTGGGTGCCTAGCGGCGGCGCTCATGGTGCTCGTTGTCTTCTTGGGAAAATTCCCGGGCAAATTGGTTTTCGCGCTTGCGGGCACTTGCGTACTCTTCACCCTTTACGGCGTCGCGTGTGTTCCGGGTGACTTCGGGATCACGATCTCGATGTTGAACACGCACCGAGTTGCCGTTACCGTTTTCTGGGTCGGTGTGACGCTGCTCTTTTATACATACAAGTTGATCGGAGCTCTCCCGAAGTGGATCTTCGGAATCTTCTTGGCTACGGCGCTGTTCAATCTTTGCTTCATGCTAGCGGGAACCAGTAGCGATACGCTCATGCTTGGTTCGCTCCTGAACTTTCCCATGAGTTCGATCGTTCTTTATTACCTTTTTGGATCAAACCTTCGGAAAGCACTCAAAGCTCCTCGAGATATCGCTCAATGGGGTTTTGTGGCCAGCGCGCTTGCAACCATGACCGCAAGCCACATCGACATGATGGTGCTTGCCGGCACTCTCAAATTTCCGGTCGTCATGCCGCTAGGAGTTCTTGGCGGCATCTTCTTCCTCATCGTCTCGCTCAGTATCATGATCTCTCGAACTTACGAAGAGCGGGATCACCTGCGCGAGAACCTCGAACAAGAAGTCGAGAAAAAGACAGCTCTTCTTGCATCAGCAAACAAATCTCTCGATGGAATGATCAACTCGTTAGGGCAAGGGTTCACGAGTTTCAATGCCAATGGCGCTTGTGCGCCTGTGTCTTCGCGCGCTTGCGAGCAGCTCTTTGGTGTCGATCCGGCTTCAAGATATATTTGGGAAGTGCTTCGACTAGAGGGCTCTGACTTGATCGACTTCAATCGCTGGATCGGAATGTGTTTCGCCGGCAGCGTTGATTTTACAGTTCTCGAGAAAATGGCGCCGAAAGAATTCAAATCAACCGACGGGCGTTACATTCCACTTCAGTTTTTTCCGATTCGTAATAAGCTCGGTACATTGACCGACATCGTCGTGGTCGCGACGGATAAAACTGCCGAGCGAAAGGCGAACCTTCAGCTAGAAGAACAGCGCCGGCGCGCCGAGATGATCCTCATGATGGCGAAAGAAAAAAAGACCCTGAAGAGCCTTGTTTCCGACCTGCGAGAAAGTTTCAAATCGCTATCAACTCGCGTCTCGGGCGGAGAGATGAATCGTGAGATCATGCTCGAATACGCACGTCTTTTACATACCTTCAAGGGCGCCTTCGGCATCTTCGCGATGCGAGATCTCGCAGAACTCTTTCACCGCATTGAATCCGAATGGTCAGAGGAAAGAGCGACAGGTTTTAAGTCGCTCAATGGTGCCGTTTCACAACAAAAGTGTCTGACTCAGCTGAACATGCTTTTAGACGTTGTCGAGTCTACGCTTGAGGAATATCGGGAAGTCTTGGGCCGATCGTTTTTCGAGTCCGGCAACGTCGTTGAAGTGAAGGTCGAGAAAATAGACAAGTTGGTCTTGGATCTCCGTCATGCTCGCGTTGATGGCAGATTAGTCACGCAAGCGCTGTGCCTTAAAGAAGAGCCCATTTTAAATTTCTTCACGCAGTACGTAGACGTGGTGAATCGATTGAGCCAACGACTGAGAAAGCGCCTGAGACCCGTAGAAATTTCGGGCGGCGACTTGATGATCGTTCCGGATCAATACAGAAATATTTTTGCATCTTTCGTACACGTGTTTGCAAACTCGGTTGATCATGGTCTCGAAACTCCTGCAGAACGCAGAGAAGTTGGCAAGGACCCTGCCGGCAAAATATCGATATCGTTCACCAGAACAATTCATCGAAACCAAGACGCCATTCAAATTGTCGTGACGGATGACGGCCGAGGGATCGACCCGTCTAGGATCACCGAAAAGCTCAGCTCGATGGGCGTTAATGTCGAGGGGCTATCGCCTCACGAGATCCTCAATAAAATCTTTGATCCCGGTTTCTCGACCAGGACCGTGGTCACCGAAACATCGGGGAGAGGCATTGGCTTAGACGCCCTTAAATCAAGCGTTGAGTTCGTCGGCGGAACCGTCTTCGTCGAGTCCGATAAAGGCAAGGGCAGTCGTTTCACCGTCACCTTGCCCGTATTGAAGCCTGCAATGAATGCCTAGGCTGCGTCCTCGTTCAGAAGGTCAAGGCATCGGGAGTATCGAGCCGAACTGTGTGAGATCCACTCCTGCAAGCGCTGCCCTTTGATCGTTATTTTCTGAGTTGGGGGCAACGTATCCGTATCCACCGATGCGTGTCAGGTTCGAATTGCGATTTCCAAGATCCGTTCGGTTGTACCACCGCTGATTGAGGGCAGGGTTCTCGTATTCCGCTGGCTGAACACCCATCGCCTGAAGGATGGTGACGAGAAGTCGGTTGTAGGACACGCCTTGGTAGTTGCCCATGAATCTCTCGCTACTTGGATTGTAAGCTCCGCCATCGCGGTTTGGGTCCAGCCGTGGAGTGTAGGAGCGATCGGAGTAATCGAGATAGTTTCCGGAGCTCAATGCGCCGCCGCCGTTACCCGCCAAAATCGCCGGAACAGAGTTCTCACTGTGAGTGGTGCCGTGCTCGAACGTCGTGAAGATGATGGAGTTATAGAGAAATGAGCGGTTATTGCTCGGATCGATCGCAGCATCGAGAGTTGCCATAAGCGGCGCTAAGATGTTCTGGATGATAAGGCCTTGGTGGTGCCCAGCCCACATCCAGCGATACTCTCCCGTGCGAGTCAGGGCCCAAGGATCATGAGAAACTCTTTGATGGTAGTCGGAAGTCGAATCGATCGGCGTCACCTCTGATCGCGCAAAGAAACCGTTGCGGTTGTCGACGCCTCCTCGAAAAGGAACGTCGAAGTACATCGTAAAAACGTTGTTCACATTGCACATGATGGCGGCCGCCAACATATCGACGAGCACGCGACTCTTAGCCGGATCTTCCGCAACGCCTTGGGTGGGAAGATAGAGGTTCGGAGAAATGTTTCCGCTCGCGTTCCGAAGTGCCGAATGACTGCAACCAGCGATCGGTGTGGTCGTCGTGGAACCAGAAGGAAGTCTCCGCTGGATGTCAGAGAATCGGTCCATCACGTTCGTTAATACTTGTCGATCGACCGTGCTGATGTTGCGATGGCCACGGGTGCGTCGGTAGTCGTCCATCACGCGGTTGAGAAGTTCTCTTCGCGGATGAGGGGGAGTTGTTTGCGTTGAAGTACCGCCACTTGATTCCGCTACGTTAGTAAAAAGAGCTCGGTAAAGAGTTCCGAAATCATCGGTAAATCCTAATCCAGAGCTTCCGCCAACGGCATCGTTTACCGTGAACCCATCGCCTTCACCATATCTTTGACCGATCGTGGTCGGTGAGCGACGAGAGGGATTCACTCGTGCATGTTGCGAAAGAAAGTAATCGATTGAGGGTGGGCGTGCGCCCAAGTTGTTTCCGTTGTGAACGTCATTTCTCTTGTAACTGCCTAGCTTCGGCGCCATGCCGTGACCAAAGTATCCGCCGTGATCAAGGCCGCGAATGATGTTCAGGGAGTTGAGGTAGTTATTCAGGCTGGTGCCGTATAATCGCGCCAGCGGAGTTGAGCTGTTCGGCGCAAAGTCGCGCAATGCCTGCCAACGAAATCCGCGTGGGTCCAGCGTTGCTGGCTGCGGGATCGCACGGAAATTCGCGGGCGTCATGCTGGGAATCCAATTCGCGTTATGACCGAGATCAAGAGAGCCGCTCAGCGTGATGAAACGCTTGTGCACGGTCATCGCTTGGCCCCAAGCTTCTCGAGGCAGGAGAGAAGGTAAGAACGGAATAGCCAGCAGGAAGTTGCCGGAGCCTTGAAGGAACATTCTGCGAGATTGTTTATTGTACTTCATTCTCTGGTCCTTATTGGCTCAACGTTCGACGACGGAAACGGGCATCAGCGGCCGGCGCTCGCAAAAAGTCTGAGAGTGAACCGTTGTTGCGGATCACTTCAGACATGCGAAGCATGTCGCAAGAGCTTGTTGCGGTAGGCATCGCGGGTAATCGCTGCGTGTAGGTTTGGTATTGCTTCGTCAAGCATGCGCGGAAGTGAGGAGAAGTCGCCATCCATCGGCTGAAGGCCACGCCGTCTTCAATCTCCACGTTGTCTTGAAGTGCGGCTTGCACGTTCACCCGCGCGTTGACTGGTAGGTCTTGGCGATAAGTTCCATCTACAAAGATGGGTTCGGTTCGTTGGTATCCACCGAAGGCGTTGTAGTTTGCAAATGCGTTTCCGATCGGATTGATCTGCGCATGGCAGCCTGTGCATGAAGAGCTTGCGGTTGCTCTTTCGTATTTCTCGCGAGTTGTCAGCAGGCCTGACGGAATCACGGTCATCGCAGCATCCGGGGGGATCTGCCCTTTGACTTCCGCGCAAAGGAAATCCGACATAACGTGCAGACCACGCATGACGGGCCGCTCAGTATCGCTCGAGTTATAAAGATAGCCTGCTCGCGTAGCTAAGCCGGCTCGCTCATCGGCAGGCAATCGAATGGCCGTTGTTTCGTTGAACGTCGCCGGCGCAGGGGCCGACTGTCCATACACTCTCATCAAATCGGGGTGACGAGCTGTGGAAACGTTCGACGTCATGAGCTCTTGAACAGGTCTGCCGCCTTGATGGAGGTATCCGACTAAATCGAGGATCTCCTGGCGCATCGCTGCTCTCATGTTGTTATCTACCGTAAGACCCGTCGTGATTTGGGTCCACTTTGCGCTTGAGGGTGTGGCAATCGACCGGATTTTGTAGAGCTTCAACCAGTCATCAACGAAGTCTTGGAGCATCGGTGCTGGTGACTGGCTCAGAGCATTGAGCGCCATCGCGTAATTCGTATCTTCGCTGAGGTTCGATGTCGAAGCGAGTTGGATGAGCGCTTCATCCAGATTAGCGAGTTGGAAGTGATAGGAGAGTCGTCTTGCGATCGCGAACGATGAAAGATTGGCGGGTCCACCTGCAACCGGAGTGACGTCCGTGTAGAGGTGGTGAAGGAACTGGGGCGACACGAACGCGCGGAAGAGGAAATTGTTGACGGCCTGAAGGGACGTCGCGGCTCCTGTGAACTCCGCCTGATAGGCTACAAGTTCGCCGCTTCCTGCTTCGAGAGGTCTTCCCCAGAGTCTTAGGAGAAAGTTGTTGATGAAGGCATCTCGGCAGGCTGCTGAGAGCGTATTGACGTTCAAGTTCGTGCAACCAGCTGGGCTGTAATTCACGAACGTTGTTACGAGTCGCGAATACCGGGCTGAGTTCGTAGCTGCGTTTGCTAATTCTTCAGCGAGATCGAAGTAGGCATCGGCATGACCAGATTCAAAAGAGCGATCGGAGCGACTGAAGGGGAGGCGGTTGTCGTTAGGGATGCGGTCGAGGAAGGTCGCAACCGAGCCAGTGAGGATCTGCTCCGCTTCGGTCGCGCCGAAGGGGCGCGAAAGCAGGCGACGGAGCGAATTCAACATCTCCGATTTAGACAATCGACGTGCGTCGAGTTGGGCTGCAGGTTCGTCAGCCGAGCACGTGAACAGTTCAGTTGCCGTCGGCATCGGCATACTGCTCACCCACGAGGTCAGCGCCGCAAAGTCCTGTGCCGAGATGGGACCCGTCGGAGGCATGTTGCGGCCTTCGATGGGAGCTGTGTAGTTCCGGAGTCGCGTGATGAGTTTGGATGTGCTGACGGAGCCAGCCGTGATGAGGCGGGCATTTCTGTACTCGTCTTCAGTCTCAAAAAGTAGAGGCCCACCTGATGCGCCGGCGTAGTGGCAAGCCGTGCAATTGCGCTGAATGACGTCTTTCGCGGCCTGAAAGCGAGCGGCGTTCGCCACGGTATCTGGCTCGCGCGAAGAAGCAGCGTTGTTCAATTGACCTGGCTGAAAAGGCGAGCAGTTTTGGAATGGAAGCAAAGCTGCCAAACCAAGCAAGAGATACTTAAGCCTTTTGCCTGCGGCTGTTCGCAAATAACTCATTGAGCCCCACCCACCGAGAGTCAGTCCACGTGAACTGCTTCAGTTTACAACGAGTGATCGGGTAATTACGGATTCACCTGAAGAGTGTTTTAAGCTGATACATACAGCGATTAAGTCTTTATTCCTGCTCGAGTTTTCCTGGAGCTAGCCATCGTTCCACGAGTTTCGTGGAGCGTTGAGTCCTTGCAATCGCGGAAATGCTATTCACATTAGCCAAAGATGTTCTCGCGAATAGAAAGTGGATGGACAATTTCTGCAGGTTTGCGGCCGCCCAGAAGAGGTTTGGCTTGAGGCAAACAAAGTTTGATTTGTTAATCAGGACAAGCGTGAGGTGGAGAATGCCGAGGCAATTCCTAACAATGGAAATCTCCGTAGCCATCTTCGAAGATTTGTATGATCAAATGCGATCCTTACTAATCAGCGATGCTTGGCAAAGCAAAGCCCACGGAGTTTCGAGGGAGCCGCATGAGAACTGAGTTCTTTTCATCCTACCATGAGCTAGTCAGCCGTCTTGAGTTTGAGTTGCCCTCCCTCAGTCGTGATCAGCAATCGCGTCGCCTCCGATTGGTGATTGGCCAAGTTGTCGTCCAAGCTGGCATTGCTGCTGGAACACGAGTGAATCTTCGCCCGACCGCCGCGGCTTCAGGCGCGGTCGTGCGCTCAGATCAAATCGAGTCCGCTTCGAGTAAAATCGAGCGCTTTCTTCGAAACGCGGGGTCCGTCGCGATGGTGGGTTCCAAATTGATACGTCTCGAATCGGTCTTAAAGCAAGATGACCCTGAGTTGATGTTTGCGGCGTTGAAGGATCTTGCGCGAGACTTGCCGGCTCCCTCGAAATTGGTGATCACGGCCTGAACGTCGTCGGGGTGCTTATTTTTTCTTGGGAGCAAGCGATGCTTTCACAATGCGAACGGGCTCACCGGTCTCATCGATCTCAGCGGTCACGCAGTAATGCTGACCGTTCTGAGTGCCGGTTTCTCTTTTGATGCCGGAATTTTTACCGATCAGTTCGTCGGCTTCCTCCAGCAACTTCTGCTCACCCCCTTGAGTAGCAAGAATGATCACGTCTTGATTGTTTTTGTTTACCAGCACTGCGTTGCCAGCGGTACCTGTGCGTTTTCCACAGAATTCTTTAGCGCGAATTTGAGTTTTGGCGTGCGCGGCGATGGTGAATATCGTGATTGAGAGTGCGAGGACCGACTTTCGCATTTTATATCCTTAGACGTTATTTTAGAGATTTGATGAAAGCGATCAAGGCATCGAGTTCAGTATCGCTGAGGGCCTTTGATCCGTAGGGCGGCATCACTCCGACCGGATAACTTTCGTTGATCACTCGGTTAGGGTCGCGTATGGCTTCGCGAAGGTACTCCTCTGTTGCTTGAATTTTCTTGCCGCCGTCAACGACCCGCATTTGGTTGAAGACGCCTTTTAGGGTTGGTCCGACCATCCGAGTACCGTCGATGCTGTGGCAACCGATACAAGCTTTGGACTGGTAAAGACTTGCACCCATCTTCACCTGCGCATCGTCCGGCGCTTTCGCGGAAGCTTTCGTGTCTCTAGCGTTGTTGAGTTGCGATGGAGCTGCTGAATTAAGGGAAATCAGTTTGACATCTGGAGCTTCTCTTAGCGCTTTAGGATCAGGCGCAGAAATCTTGCGCATCTTGCCGTCGAAGACTTGTTTCTCGTTATCCAGGGTGAATTGGGTTGGTCCTTTTGAGCCGGTGATTTGGAAGCCCGGTGGGATCAGTCGGTATTCCAACTTAATCGTCGTATCAGTTTTCTTGTAGCCAGCAGCTTCTAAGGTCGGCGCTAAAATCAGACTGTCGGCGTATTGGGTAACGACCATCGTGTAGGCGCGAACCATCTCTTGGAAGACTGCCTTCTCATCGCTGCTGCTCGATGCCTGATACGGGACTAACAGACTAAATAGGAAGAAGATCGTGATGGGTCGCTTGAGCATGTCGATTTCCATTCTGAAAGGGGATGAGGTACCAGTTTCCTTTTGCAGAAGCGGCGCTTCTGCAAAAGGAAACTGGTACCTCATCTCACTGCGCCGCGCTTTTCGGGGTTGCCTCTCGCTTCTGAGGAAAGCGGCGGCTCCTCGGTGAGCCAATCCAAGTTCAATCCGCGACCGTTGCGTTTTCTTACCAAACTCATGTGTAGGCACATTGCTGTTGCGCAGCCTCGTTCCTCGTAAGCTTTCTTTGTTTTACATTTCGCGATGATGGAATCGGCATTTCGAGAGAGCAGCTTGGTCTCTGGATTAACGGCATACCAACAGTCGGTGCTGAGTTTCTCTTGCAGCTCGTTGGATGGTGCGAAGCCATCCAGCGCCACCAATTTGATTTTTCTTGTGTCCTTGATGAGGCCGGCAAGGCGATTCGAGAGCGCAGAACCCGAGGAGTGGCCCGCTAGGATGTAGCGTTTTTCCGGATGGGCGTTGATCTCGTCGGCGAGTGCCTTGAGTTGAGCTTCACCTTTCTGCACGGCGCTTTTCGCGCTTGAGTCCGCTCCGACCGGATAGCCTTGGCCTCGAAAGATATATGACTTACCTTTCGGAGCTTTCTTGGCTGCTTCTTCCCATTCTTTCATCTGCGCGTCTGTAGCGCCTGCGCCGCCGAAGAAGATGACTTCTGGAAGGCTTTTTGAATTTGCAAAAACTGACGATGGAAGCGCTGCGAACAACAAGCTGACTGAGAAAAGCAGTGGTGAAAATAGATTCATACAGCTCCCGGTACCAGTTTCCCTTTGCAGAAGCGGCGCTTCTGCATAGGGAAACTGGTACCCCTTCACGCATTCCACGACGCCACTTTGTACTTACCCGAGTTCCGGACCATTAACTTATTGATGATGAACTCTCTTCTGATTGTGCAAACGTCCGGATGATAAGTCGAGATGAAGTTGTTGATCTCTTTCTCTGAGTAAACTCTGTTTGGCTCAAGCATCGAAACAAGATGGCGGAGGACGAGCTCGCGTTTTGACCGCATCGTCGGAATAGACTTGAGCTTTCCACCGTCGAAAAAGGACTTCACGACTTTTTCTTGTGGGCTCTTAGCCGCGTTCATATTCGAATGTTTTTCGAGAAAACGCATGAGTTGCGCATGAGAAACGCGCCAGTCTTTTCCGATCTTGTAGCCTTCCATTTCTCCGGCTTGGAGTTTTCGTGCGATGACCTGTTGGTTCATCTTTAAAATGTCCGCAACTTCGGAGGCCGTATAAAATTTGAGATCAGCAGCTAGTTCGTTTGCCATGTTCGGGACTTTAAATGATCTTGAGTCGAAGGCAAGCAGTATTAAGGACTTTACGGTATGCACCGGTACTTTGATCGATTGGAAGCGCCGCAAACGTGTGCTTACGTGCTAGGGGTTGAGGAGAAGGCTCGCGCCTGCTCCAAGCCAGCTCCGGGTGCTGACGAGTCTGCAGTGAGTTGCACCGTTGCTCACGGCGGCGCCTTCCGCGCCGCATCCCGCAAAGGTGCCAGGCACCACATCGGGCGCTACATCCAGCTTCCATCGAAAGCTGGTTCACGTGACCGTAACTTTTTTCCTTTTCTCCGCTAGTGAGCGCGAAACTGTGTTGATTCGTCCTGTTATCGAAAACGCGAAAGCGTTTACAGAGGTTGAGCGATAAACCTGTACCGTACGAGCGACCGTCGGTTCGTCGTTACGTGGGTATTCAGTTTCTGAAGATCTAGTCGAAGTAAAAAAGCGATTTGAAAGGTAGGAGTTTATTCATGATGAAAACACTTAAGACTCTCGTTGTTGTTGGCGCGGCAATCGGTTTTGCGGCTTGCTCGAGCAAGCCGAAGTCGGAAGCTCCGAAAGAGCAAACTGCTGCTGAGCGAGCAGCGGCTGGACTTCAGGCCGAACAGACTAGCTATGTCCAGCGGACCGAGGCTCGGGTAGCGCAACTCGGTCAAATGGTTACTGACTTGCGCGCAAAGGCTGCAACTGCAGAAAAGCCGCAAAACAAAAAAATTGAGAACGCAGCTGAAGACCTCTCGACGTTGCTGGGTGATGTTCGTAAGTCGCTCGACGAAGTGAAAACGGCGTCTGGTGACAGCTGGATCGCATACAAGCGCGATGTTGAAAAGGCGATGAGCCGCGCAGAGATTCAGTACTCGAACTCGATTTCGCTTTTGCAGTAAGTAGCTGCGCTGCATCCCGGAAAGGTGCCAGGCACCTTTCCGGGGGTTTGACGTGATCTTGAGCAGCGAGCATCCTGTCAGGATGTTCAAACTAATTCTCGCGCTGGCTGCTGTTTCGATCCTGTCGTTCTTTATCTGGCATTCCAATCCCCGCACGCAGACCGAAGCGATTGCGGATCATCCTTATCTCAATAGTTGTTACGTCCTGAAACGGGCCCGGGTTCTCGAGAGGAGTAACGTCGAGCCATCTGGAGTTGACTGCAATCTGTTGCCACTCGGATGCGTGGCGTGGTTCGCAAAGGGTGGTGGTGTTATCTTAGAGACTCGATCAGTCGAAGCTGGGGCCGTTTTTCGTCTAGCTCAAGTTGTTCGGTTTTCTCCCGGTGCGACCGCAGCGTCTGACTACTACTTTTTTAAGCCTGTGAAAGATGAGAAATTAGATTCCTTCTACTACACGGAACTCCCGGGGTGCGTTGCTAAGCAGACCACTCGCGCCGAGTTCATCTGCCTCAAGGACGATCCGTCCCTCAAGGAAGTACAATGTGATTAGTGCATCGAGGCGCACTG
This sequence comes from Bdellovibrionales bacterium, assembly GCA_005808505.1. Classification (GTDB taxonomy): domain Bacteria; phylum Bdellovibrionota; class Bdellovibrionia; order Bdellovibrionales; family JAMPXM01; genus SYLX01. Next base: position 92,304 of record SYLX01000208.1, read on the forward strand.
CATCCCGCAAAGGTGCCAGGCACCTTTTAGCAGCGCTGAAGCCGGATCCCGTATCCGTGTACATTTTCGATTTTGAGATCAACGGGGAGCTTCTGGCGGAGCGAAGAGAGGTGCACGTCAACCGTGCGGCTCTTTGCGCCGACGCCTGGGAGAATGTCTTGAGCTATTTCAGTTTTCGCGGTGACGGCAGACAAATTCTTTAAAAGTCGCACGAATATGAAGAGCTCGGTTTTTGAGAGTGGAATCTCAATTTCCGAGTAGAGGCCAGGTTCAGTCGAAAGGACCAAACCCGCCCTTCTGAACACGGCCGTACGCCTCGCCTGTTTTTCATTCGCAGACATCGCGCCATTTAAGACGAGGTCTGCTCCAGCGTTCAGGAGCGAAGCTTGGAGGGGAGGGATAAGTGGCGTGGTGGATTCAAAAACCAGCGTCCGCGGGGTTGCCATAGCTAGACCAGCGACCTGCAGCAGAAGCGAATGAACAGAGTTTCGATGAGCGAGCTTTAATGCGTAAGCGATGTTCTCTGTCTTCAGCCCCGACGTCTCAACGAAGCTTCGATCATCATATTTGCGAGCAGCATTTTCTTGGCCAGACAAAGGCGAACCTCGATGTTCGAATAAAATTCCGGTCGAGAAAGCTCCTAAAAGTAAAGCGTGGAGCTAGATTCAGGATACACATGCGCTCTCAAGGGCAAAACACCGCCGTCATCAAACTGTTCCTCCGAAAATTTGGATCGAGCGCGGCAGCGGCCCAGCCTCGCGTTGACGTTCAATGCGGATGACTTACGATTTAGAGAGCGAGGGAGTCACGCGTGAAAAATCTATTTTCCGATATGAATTTCGAGCACAGCCGTATTCAAGTCCTTCCGGATGAATCGGAGCGCGTGGTTGAGTACGCTGGACAATTCGTCTACCGCGGATGCGAGTTTGAATTGTATTACTCGACATCTTGGGATCTCGGAGGAGAGATCACAGACTTCGAGACGATCGGAGTCGATAGCGAATATTCAATCACGTTGAGAAATGAACTATCGCTTTTGCCGATGACCGCAAAAGATTTTCGTCTGGACTTGGGATATTCCATCGATCTTGCTCTTGAAGGCGATCGCGCGCTGGTATTCACGTCGCGGCGAGGCTATTTCGACCAGACCAAGTTTGCTGATGAATTTGCGGAACTCTTAGATACGTTTTTGCTCGTCTTTCAAAAAGCACTTTTTAGAAGTCAGGGCTACCGTAAGCTCGTCGCGTGGGCCGAAGCACAAATGACGGATAAAACTTCGCCCGAAGAAGCTTTGAACATTTGGCGGCAGAACTTCCAATCTTCGCCATTTGCAGAATTGAAGGTGCCTTGGCTCCTGACTCAGGTTCTCGATTCTTTGCGGAATGAGATCTTCGGAGCAGGGCTGCTCGAGCATCTGTTAGCGGATCCAACTATCTACGAAATTCAAATCAATAGCCCGAAAAATATTTGGATTGAAGCGAGTGGAGTACTGGGTCGAACGCAACTTGCGTTTGCCGATCACGCATCAATGGAAAAAGCGCTGATTCGTCTCAAAAACAAATACGGGATACTCGAACTCAAAAAAGACGAATCGCATGCACCGACGCTTTTCCTCGAATTGCGGAACGAACGAGTTGGCACGTATGTGCATTTTGATGCTGGTACCCCATTCGAGTCGGCCGTTATCATGGTGTCGCCTCTAGCTCGCAGACGGGTTTCTCTCAGTCAAATGCTAGAGTGGAGAATGTTCGATGAGAGAGGTCTCGCACTCATCAAAAAGGTAATCCGCGAAGAGAAATCGATTCTCGTTTCAGGAAAGTTGGGCAGCGGTCGTTCAACTGTTGTAGGCGCGATGTCGCTTGAAGCGAAAGAGGTTTGGGCTCATCGCCGTTGCTTACACATAGATGCCTCACCCTATGACTCGTTCGAGAATGATGATGAGAATTACGTTTTCCGCCCATTCGTCGATTGGATGACCGAAGATGCACGAGCCTCTGTCCTCAAGTCGATGGCCGCAGTACGCCCTGACATTGCGGTCATCGACGAAGCTCGTGAAGAAGAACTCCAGAAGTTATCGCGGTCGATCGTTTCCGCAAACGTTCTTAGTTTCATTGGTGTGACGGCCGAGTCGATCGAAGCTTTGCCGCAAAACTCCGATATCGCCCTCGTACTCGAAACTCGCAGACTTGCTGATGGCACCCGAAAGGTTGTGAAGTTTTCTTCGGCGAGCAAGGACGGCACTGTCAAGGTTCTCGGCGAGTTCCGCGAGAACTCAGTCAATTCCGATCAGAGGATTATCGGAGACTGGCATTGGACTGAAGTTGAGTCGTGAGGAGTCCGGTTGAGCCCGCAGCACGAGACATTAGTCGAGACTGGCGGTCGACCCAGAGAATTCTCGCAAAAAAACTGCGAGTACAGTTAGTCATGAACTCCAGAACCCGTTAAAGCCCGCCGATTTACTCTAGTAAGTCGAGGCTTCTACTATGTATTTCATCCGATCCTTCATCCTATGCTCGACATTGCTTATGGCCTCGCGTGCGGGCGCCTTTACGCAGAATTTTAAGGTCTCCGCTCCGAGCAATTGGGAACTGATTGAGAAGCATGAAGCGGGAGCCACCTATCGAAATCGGAAAGCATCATCTCCCGAAACGATAGTCCTATCGAAATTTGAAGCTCGCGCACCAACTTCGCTGATCTACGAGCGGATCGCTCACTCGATCCGTGGAATTGAAGCCGTCCGTAATCAAGCGCTGCGACATCTTGGACTGCGGGATTATTCGATCCTCAGTGTTGAAGCCAAAAATCAAAAGCGTAACGCAAGTCGGACAGCTCTCATCTTTGAGGCAAAAGCCATCGGCGTCAGCGGCGAAGAATTGCAAATTGTAGAAAGACAATTTGTTCAGGGGAAAACGATCTTCCAGATTGTTTACGTCGAGGCTTCGGTAGCCCTTCGGAATCGCGAACGCGTTGAGCAGACACTCAACAATTTCCAACCGATTTTTTCCGCAGATCGCATTCCAGCTGCGTCGGAAATGGTCAACGCCAACTCTGGCATGTCGATCGAGCCGAAGATGCCGGCAAGTGAAGCGTTCGTTCTTTTACCTCCGGTCAATAGTCCGAAACTCAGCGCTACCTGCGCAGAGATTTCTGAACAGTATAAGCGTTCGAATGATGAACCACTTCGTCTTGATGGCGAACTGTTCAAGGGAATGGCGGCTGGTTGTAAGGACTTTGTTGCTGAGAAAGTAAGTTGGAAGTCACTCAAGAGTCTTATGGACAATTGGGTAAATCCGACGAAAGTGGCTTCCGACCTGGGGGCGCAGGTCGGCATGTTCGTCGCGAAGAAAATGGGAGTTACAATTCCCGAAGCGTATGATCAAAGTTCGTCCGCGGTTGCGGTTGCACTAGCAGACTTCACGAACAATCCTAAGGAGTACGGCGCTTCCGTATTTTCCAATCTCTATTCGCATCTCAGCAAGAGCGTCCCCGGAGTTCAATGTTGGAAAGCCGAAGAGATTGGGAAAGTCGTCTGTAAGTTTGCGTCTTTTCTGCTCCCGCTTGGTCTGCTCGCGAAAGTTGGTCATAAGGGCGCCCTTACGGCGGCAGAACTTGCGCAGATCAACCGATTCTCAAAAGAAGTTGCAACAGCGGTGGTAGGCAAGCGTGCGAGTGTCGGGTCAGACGATGTTACGGTTGCGGCCGCTCGTATGGGCTCATTGCCCGCGCGCAAATTGACGGCGACAGAAAATGCAGCGGTCAATTCGGCCCTGCAACGTGCGGCAAAAACCGATGTGGTAGTGACCGAGCAGTCACTGAAGAATTACATTTCATCAAAAGAAGCGAAAGAAACGATCGAAGTGCTTTGGTTTCCTCGCTCCTATAACGCGCGACAACCTGGCTTTGGTCATATGGGTGTGCGAGTTGACGACAAAATCTATCACATCAATCCTTCGGGTGTACATGTTGAGGATTACGTGAAGTACATGGGCGATCGATTTGCAAACGGGCACAATGCTTTCGGCCACGCTTTTAATTCCACACCCGGAGAGAAAGCTAAGATCGCTGAATATTTCGCGAAGAACAAAGACCTGAAATTTCATCGTTATAAACAGAACTGCTCGGAAACGGTTTGCATGTCGCTGAATGAAGCTGGCATCGTGCGTCTTCCAAAGGCTTTGGCCCTTGACCCCGCCGTAAGTTCACAGCTCATCAAACGCCTCGCTCGCCCTGGCCATCGGGCTGTTTACAGCCAAAGCGGATTCATCCCGCGAGAGATTACGAGAGAAAACTTGCTTCTGCGGACAGGCGTTGCGGGCCCGCTTGTCGGTGCGACGGCATTCACCGCGACGACCGCATCTGTGTTATTGCAGAATGCGCTCTACGAAATGGAAGAAGATCGATAGGGGACTACGACGATTAGCGCGGACCACGTCAAAGAGTTGAACAGCGAGAATCCTCGGTGTTGCTGTCTAAAATCTGCACGACAAATGTAGTAACTCCTCGCCGGTGCATTGGATTTCCGTCAAGCGCTTGTAAAGCGAGCCTTTGGGCATAAGGACTGCAGAATCCGCATTGTTGAATTCGGCATCGCGAAAGCAAGTGAGTCCGCTTGTCGTGCGATCGTAAAGACTAAATCTGGAGAAAAAGATGAAATTCCTGATTGCCGCCCTTTCGATTTTTTCCATCTCACAAGCTAGCCATGCCGAGATCGAGCAACGCCCCATGGAACCAACGGCGGCAATCGAGAGCAAGCTGAATGAATCCATTCCGAGCGCAAACGAGACACGTAATGCGGTTGTTGTTCTCAACGACGAACTTAATCTCAATCTCTCTAGCGAACAGGTCAGCGAGATTGCAAAGTCGGCGGACGCTGATCTTTCGAAATCGATCGTCGAACTTCGCAATTCGCTTTCCGATTTGAAGTTGATGTACCTGAAGTACGGAAAAAAGCTTTCCGAGGATAAAGCTTACAGTGCGGAGATTCGCGAGATCTTGTTGTCGTCGATCAGCACGAAATAACTATCGAAGATTCCTTAGAAGAAGAAAAAGCCGCTTGCGAATCCAAGCGGCTTTTTTGCTTATGGATCACGACGTATTTCAAACCTAAATCCTGAGAGCTTATAAGATCGCGCTGTTTCGGAATCGATCGGGAAGACGGCTTAAAAGTTTGTGTAATTAGCCTGATCGTAGCCGTAATCGATCGCTCTTTGATTGGCGATGATGTTGTTGTGTTCGCGGCAGGCTGGGGCTGAATTCGCGAGTCGAGTCCTTGCGGGAGTTCCATCCGCAGGTATCAGCCCTGCGGCTTCAAAGAATTCGTCGAAATCTGCCACGGCCTCTTTATAGGAATGGGCGTCTTGGACGTTCCCAATTTCCTGACTCAGAAATGAGTGTTCTCGTCCAACGTACTCTTTCAAAGTACAGCCGGTGAGTTCGCAGAAATCTCGGGTTCGGCCAATCGGCGTAAGCGGCTGCGAATCAGCAGTGCCCGCGAGAATTAGGGTCGTCGGAAGATTTTGTTTGAAGAGCTTGGTCGGTGATAAGAGCGGAAGGTCGATGACTCCTGGGATGACCGTTTCGACAACTGGGTAAACAACGGCAATTGCCGAGGGGAGGGTTGAAACCTTCGCCGGAACGCCTTCTTCATCATTCACTCGATCGATGAGAGCCGTGGAGAGCGCAAGGTGACCACCGGCGGAGTCTCCCATGGCCGCGATGTTTTGCGCATCGATTCCAAGCGATTCGGCGTTCGAGCGCAGCCAACGCATGGCAGAGCGTGCGTCGGCAACGGCTTCGGCTACGCCCGTTCGATGAAACTTGTTGAGGCGGTACTGAAAGCTCACCGTCACCGCTCCGCGAGAAGCGAAGTAAAAAGCAGGTCCAAACCAAAACGTGGGTGCGCCATCGCCCCAGCCGCCGCCATGAAACATGGCGATTCCCGGTTTATTGGCGGCAGAGCCTTCCGTTCGATGCACGTAAGCTCGAAGGCTGACCGTTCGGCCGAGCTCGGGGACGAAGATGCGTTTGTAGACGAACACTTTCTGAATAACATTCGGGCCTCCGGCGAAACAGTTGGGAGTCGAGATGTCTTCGTAATGTTCAAACACTAATGCTGATTTGTTTACGGGAGAGGGTAAAGCATCCGGAACTGGAGTTGCTTCGGGCATCGCTGTGGGAATGCCGGAGGGGTTGAGGGATTGTTTCTCGGAATTACCAGGCGACGAAAAGCTCGCGGAACAGTTTTGAAACGCCAATAAAAGCGCGATTCCCGAAAGGCCTAGAATGATGTTCCGCTGCATGTCCTTAGGTTATCACTTGAGATGTCGTCGCTCTATCTGGCTTAGCGAATATCCCACTTCGAGACGCTTACAAGATTATTCCGGGGTGGCTCAGTAGTGGCTCTGTGGTAGCTCCGTGGCGATTCAAATCGAGCGTCGGTTTTCCTCTGGGTGAGAACGTCAGATTTTTACGGGCTCTAACGAAGAAAGCCGCCGACATCGAATGCAGCGGCTTTTCCGCGGAAATCAAAATCGAAGGATCAATGAGAGATCGTGCACTCGAACTCTTCGGTCGTTCCGTTGCTTCCGCGATACGTAGCCGAAGTTGTTGTGTCGTTCTCCGAGATCGTGCCTCTGACAATGATGGAATTTTTGTTGTTACCTTCTTCTTGATAGACCATTTGAACTGGATAGGACTCAAGATCCATTGAATAGTTGAACTTTGTCCAAGCGTCGTTATCGAAAAGCTCGATTTGTTTTCCAGCGAAAATTCCCGTGATTGTCCACTCGGGGCTTTCAACACCAGTACACTCGAGTTGAGCGGATTTCGCGAATGCAGACGTTGTTAGAAGAAGTGTAGGGAGAACGAGCAAGAACTTTTTCATCCAAGGACTCCTCAAAAGGTCTTTGTTTAGTTTGAGGCAATGACTGCATCCCTTGTGCCAGATTAGTGCGCCTGTTTGATGGATTCTCTCGGTGCTCGCGCATGAAATTAGGTAAGAGTGGCGCCAGGATGGGGCGAGGCAATCGGTATCGCAGTGGAATCCATCACCGATTCAAGATTGACGACAAGGCGGGCCGGCTCGACGATGGTAGTCACGGAGGGCATGATTCATGTCTCACGTTGCCTTTAAAATTTACGCAGTTTCAGTAGGAGCAGGCTCTGCGATGGCATCTCGCACGAGAGGCGTCAGTCCAAACGACGACAACGTGCTGTTGACCTTCGTCGTTATGGCAACTGTTGCAATTGTCCTGGTCATCGCGCTGAAGGTCGTCATCGGTAAGGGCAAATTACCTTGGAAGTTTTAAGATTCGGCCGCAACAGGGATCGCTAACCTAAGTAGCGCAGCGCATCCCGCAAAGGTGCCAGGCACCATTTGGCGGGCACCATTTGGCGGACATTCCGGAGCTAAAGACGCAACCTAGTCCTTCACGCTGTACCAACCGTTGATCATAAACGCTTGGAAGAAGCGCACGGGAAGCTGTAATCCAGATTGCTTGAGAAACGACTCGGTTTCCGATGGTGAGAGGATCGAGAGAGCTTCTTTCAACATCTTCGGAAGCGCGGCCAAAGATTCAGGCGTGGCACCCATCAGTTTTTGAACGGCTTCCCAGTTGGTTAACATCGAAGGGAACTCCGCCGAATCTAAATCATAGCTGATCTCCGCATTGACTAAATAGCCTCCGCTGCGAAGTCGATCGACCATGCATTGATAGAAAGCAACTCGTTCATCACGCTTTACGAAGTGGGCCACGAGAACACTCAGGGCCGCATCAAATCGAGCTTCCTTCGGGGCGTCTTCAACGTACCCCAGGATAAATTCACATCGGTCCGCAGCGCCCGCTGATGTAAGTCGTTCGCGGCAAACATTGAGCATCGCTTCCGAA
>SYLX01000209.1 GCA_005808505.1 Bdellovibrionales bacterium
ACTTCGGAGGTCGGACTTTCGCGCAATCCCCTGGTGATCATGCGCTCGTAATCTTCGAGCGTGTACGCGACGCCTCCTCCTCCACCGCCGAGCGTGTAGTTCGGACGAAGAATCAGAGGAAAGCCGAGGGCCTTCGCAACTTCCATGCCTTGCTGGTAAGTGCGAACCATTTCGCTCTTCGGGTACTTTGCGCCGACTTCGTCGAGAATCGAGCGGAAGATCTCGCGATCTTCGGCCGCGCGGATAACTTTTGGTTCCGCTCCGAGAAGACGAACGCCAAGGCGCTTGAGAATGCCTTGCTCTTCGAGTTGAAGTGCTAGGTTCAAAGCGGTCTGCCCACCGAGCGTCGGGATAACGGCGTCGGGCTTTTCTTTTTCGAGAATCTTTTCAACGAAAGGAACTGTGAGCGGCTCGATGTAGACGCTCGTCGCTAGATCCGGATCCGTCATGATCGTCGCGGGATTCGAGTTCACGAGAACGACCTCGAGACCCTCTTGCATCAGGGCCTTGCAGGCTTGAGTGCCTGAGTAGTCGAACTCGCAGGCTTGACCAATGACGATTGGTCCGCTGCCCAGGATAACGACCTTCTTGAGATCCGCAATTCTTGGCACCTATGGCCCTCCACGCTTCTGTTGAACTTCGCTCACTGTGAGCGAAGTTCGCGTGAGGTCAGAACCTCACCTTTTTTTCGTTGGTGTACACGTACTCGAGTTTCAAATGTCTGTATTGCTCGTACTTATACCTCATCTTCAAAAGCTTCAAGATGAACGCTTCTTCTTCCGAAGCATCGCCGCTTTTGCGGATGCGTTTGATCTCTCCCAAGATGTAACGACTAGCTTCCGGCGGATGAAAACAGAACGAGCGAGAGAAATGGAAGTTCTCGCCATCCGGAATTAACCGAGCATCGAAAATCTCATCCCGGTTGAAGCCGATGTTGATCGGCGAATTCGGAATGACGATCTTCTTGTTCAAGAAGAGATCCTTCACGTGGATGTCTTCACCACGGATTTTCAGGAACTCGAACAAGCTGTGCCGAGTCGCTGCGAGATTTTCAAACTGTGGCCGCTCGGCCGAAGTCATCTTGAAATCTTCGAGCTGCAAGGCGTATTGCGCTGGCGTGAGGCCGACGTCTTTTAGCTTGCGCGAAAACAGGTACCACTCGAGGAACTGCGTCATGCGCATCTCGAACTGCTGGTTCTCTTCGTCGACGATTCCGGCTTCGTCGAAGAATTCCTTCTTCCCGGAAGCTACGTCGGCTTGAAACCGCTCGGTGGTAAAAAACAGTATCAGGCGATCAATCAAATCTTCGTACATATCTGTTCTCGCTAGAGCTTGTTGCTGCGGCTCCGTATCCATGGTTCCTGTCTCATAAGCGGCTGAAGAAATAATCAAAGAGCTTGCGGGCGTCATGCGGCCCGGGATGGCTCTCCGGATGGTACTGCACGCTGAAGCAATTCTTCGCTTCGCACGCAATCCCCTCTACTGTGTTGTCATTCAAATTCACGTGCGTGACTTTCACATCACTCGGTAGCGTCTTATCGTCGACCGCGTAACCGTGGTTTTGCGAAGTCATGTAGATCTCATTCACCAAGTGATCGCGCACGGGGTGGTTGCCACCGCGGTGACCGAACTTGAGCTTGTACGTCTTCGCGCCAAGCGCGCGACCGAGAATCTGATTGCCCATACAAATACCGAAGATCGGCTTCCACCCGAGTAGCGAGCGAACGGTTTCGGTGGCTTCTTTTACGTCGGCCGGGTCCCCAGGTCCGTTGGAGAGCATCAACCCTTGAGGATTCCACTCTTGGATTTCGCGAGCGCTTGCGCGGCTCGGGAAAACACCAACTTCAGAGCAGTGAGCTTTGAGCTCACGGACCGTGTTTTCTTTGCAACCAAAGTCCATGATGGCAACGCGAGGTCCGTTCGGGTTTGCTCCCTTAACGACTTCAAGCTCTTTGCGAGTCACCGCATAAACCCAGTCGGTATCGATGCGCTTTTTCTCTTCGATCAACTTCTTTGCGTGAGCACGCGCTTCTTCCGGAGTTTCGGAAGGAACAAGAGCCCCCCAAGGAGTTCCGAGATCGCGAAGTCGAAGAACGATTTCGCGCGTATCGAGATCCGAGAGGGAAGGAATGCCCGAACGATCAAGCTGATCTTTCCAGCTTGAGTCGCGACCACTCGACTGCATCTCGAGGCTGACGAAGCCATCGATCCACATTTGTTTTGATTCCCAGCAAGTGGAGCTAACGCCGTAGTTCCCTTGCATAGGAGCGGTCATCACCATGATCTGCGAAAAGTACGAAGGATCGGTTGCGATCTCTTCGTAGCCGGAGTGAGACGTGTTGAAGACGACTTCACCAGCGCGAGGCTGACCGCCGCGCCAAACTCCTTCGTAAGTCTCTCCGCTTTCGAGAACGAGGAAGCCCTTTTTGAATTGATTCGTCATCTGCTTTTGGCTCTGCATCTGGCTTGTACCTCCCCCACTCATTCTGTGACCGTCATTTGCTATTCGCTTCGCCGAGCGCTCGCTCTAGAAGAGCTGCGCGGACGAAAACTCCGTTCCCCACCTGGCGCAGAACTCGCGACCGCGAATCTTGAATGACCTCAGCCGAAAATTCCACGCCGTAGTTTATGGGACCGGGATGCAGGATCATTGCATCTTTCGCCAGAATTTTCAGTCGGTCGTGGTTTAAGCCGAAGTGTCGGTGGTACTCTTCCATCGCTTCGCGGTTCAGTTCTGCGGAGGCGTGACGTTCCAGCTGGATGCGCAGGCCCATGTAAACGGTCGCCCATTCCATCGCTTCGTCGAGATCGGTGAAGACTTTTGTCTTCGCCGGCAAATCGCTCGGAATGAAGTGGGAAGGCCCGCATACAGCGATCTGGGCACCAAGTTTTGCCAACACGTCGAAGTTTGAGCGCGCTACGCGACTGTGAGCGATGTCACCCACGATAAGTACATTTGCACCTTCGAGAGCATCAACGTGGTGGGTTTGGCCGTTGTCGTACAAGAGTGTATACGCATCCAGCAAAGCTTGAGACGGATGCGCGCGAGTCCCGCTACCT
>SYLX01000210.1 GCA_005808505.1 Bdellovibrionales bacterium
GCTTGCGGTGGTGCTCGGCGAACAAAGCTGTTCACCGCATTGGCACTTCCGGCGATCGTTCCCGTCTCGCGACCCGACGGATTCAGCACGTGAGAAACCGAAAGGCCTTCATGCGGCGATGGCGTGTCTACCGTTCCGCCACTGGCATCAACTGTCGGTGCCGGCGACTCGCCAAGCAATGTACGTGCGAAAGTTTTGAAATCGAGTTCCGCCAAAAGGTTCGCAAGCTCTTCGCGATGGATAGGTTTCAACTTCAAATCGTCGATCGTCACGCCGAGAGCCATGTCGCAAACGATGGTCACCAAACGCTTTGAAAGAAAGGCGTTATCGCGACTTGCTTCGAGCTTCTTCTTCGTCGCGCCAGTGATCTTTTCGATGTTCTCATAGATGTCCTCAAGGGAGTCGTACTCCGCGAGAAGTTTCTGAGCTCCTTTTTCGCCAATCCCAGCTACTCCGGGAACGTTGTCCGACGTATCGCCTACGATCGAGAGGTAATCGATCATCTTGCGCGGCTCGACTCCCCACTTCGCGATAACGCCCGCTTCGTCGTAACGAACGTCTTTCATCGTGTCGTACATGGAGACAAACGGCTTCACGAGCTGTCCAAAATCTTTATCGCTGCTGACGATGACAACTTCGACACCGTGATCGCGCCCAAACTTCGTGAGCGTTCCGATGATGTCGTCGGCCTCAAAGCCCTCTTGATCAAAGCAGGGAATTCCGAGCGCTTCACTCAAACGACGAAAGTAAGGAATCTGCGGCACGAGATCAGCCGGCATTTCGGAGCGATTGGCTTTGTAATTGGGATCGATGTCTTTGCGGAAGGTTTGTTCCGAGCGATCAAAGCAAAACGCCATGTAATCGGGGCGGATTTCGCGCAGCAGTTTCACCGTCATCGACAAGAAACCGTAGAGCGCGTTGACCGGCATTCCCGCCGGATTCGATAGAGGTCGAATCGCGTAGAAGGCACGGAAGAACATGGAACTGACGTCGACTAAATAGAGCTTTTTCATGAGGCACGGTCTCCGCTACGAGCATTCGAAGTTGCGAATGCATCCTAGGCCTAGGACCTGGTGGGGTCAAAGGTTGCGAGAACGTGAACGCGAACGGCTCGGTCGGAAGACGGAGCGAGGAAGGATCAAAATCAAAAGGCCCGCTCGCGGGCCTTCTCTTCAACTTACTTGCGTGAGTTCTTCTGGCAAAAACTCAATTGTCTGAGTTCTTCTTATAGTCGCTTTCGATCACCTCAAGGTCGTGGATCTGCGAGAGACCGCGGCCCTTCATGATGACCTCCGCGATCGGGCGACGTTGAACCTTTTCGGCGTTGGTCTCCGCCTGGCTCAAGACGCGCAAAAGTGCGGTACGATGTTCGACTTGCGGGAGGAGGCGTCCTGCTTCCCATCCGCTAACGATGGACAAATCCAATTGAAGGCAGCGAGCCATTTCCGCCTGGCTCCAACCCATGCGGTAACGCAGCTGCCGGATCTCATCGGCTGTGAAATTCACGTAAAACTCCCTTTTCGTGTAGAAACCGTTTTAGAACTCTCGGCCTCACTTTGCCAATCTCGATTTTACGAGAGGTCGTCGGGCCAAACCAGAGGGCGACCTGTGAAGGCGATCGCCAAACGGAACGCTTTCAAAGTTATTTAGTCTTTTCGGGGGCTTCGCTGCCTTCGTCGGAGAAGATAAAGATCAAATCGCCTTCTTTAACTAGGTCGAACTGGTCCCTTGCAGCTCTTTCAATAAACTCAGGCTGTTCAGCCTGTTGAATTTGGAATTCGAGCTGGCGCGACCGAACCTTGGCTGAGGAAATCTTCTCCGTGAGCGTCTTGTGGTCGCGCTCAAGGCTCCATAAGCGAAATGCCGTACCGTCGAGAATGACTCCCGCTACGGCAAGCGCGAAGCAAACCCAAAAAACTTCGACGGGACGATGAAGAACCTCGTTAAACCAGTGAACACAGCGCTGCAGCATCCTTGGGATCATCGCGCGAAATGGAGGAAGTTACTACAGGTCAAACGTCCTGAACTGGACCCCAGTTAGGACAAGCTGACGACGAGTTTAGTTACCGGCGATCGGATAGAAGATCCGGGTCACCAACTCTTCTTCAGGCGTCGAAGAAGGATCGGAGAGGTAAACCTCCCAGGGAGGACCCGCGATTGATTTTTGATTGGCCATGACCCATTCGATGATGGCTCGGTGACCCTCACCTAATCGTTGGTAGGAGCCAAAGTGATTCGTGAGTGCGGCTTTCCCGCCGGGTAATTCGATGGCGACGATCTCGCCCTCGCCTGCGAGAGGCGACGTAAGCGGAAACCCGACTTCAATCTCGAAGAGTTCGCTCGATTGGCTCAAGTAACGCGTGATCGGCGGGCCCGCAAGACTTCCGCCGCGGGCTTCGACGAACTTCAAAACTTTCGGGATGGAGGAGCCAAGCGTTTGCGCGACTTCGCTCGGCGGAACCGCCGAACGAATCACGAGTGCTGGTTGCGCGCGCACTTCAACTTCGCGAACTGTATAAGTCGCCGCCTGTGCACTGAGTGCGGACGCAGCCATCAACCAACCAGCAACGAAAACACTAAAAATGCGCGCCATGCTTTCTCCCCTCTCCAACTACTTTTATCGACCGATACCTTCGTGACTCCAGTACTTCGCGCTCTTTCCGAGATCTTCTTCGATGCGGAGGAGCTGGTTGTACTTCGCGATCCGGTCCGTACGGCAAAGGCTTCCCGTCTTGATCTGGTGGCAGCCGAGCGCTACTGCGAGATCCGCGATCGTTGTATCTTCGGTTTCGCCCGAACGATGCGACATGATCGTGCGCATGCGATTGCGTTGCGCGAGGCTAACGGCGTCGCAGGTTTCCGAGAGCGTTCCGATCTGATTCACTTTCACGAGAAGCGCGTTCGCCGCACCTTCTTTGATCCCGCGAGCCACGCGCTCAGGATTCGTTACGAATAAATCGTCACCGACGATCTGCAAACGCGAGCCTTCGGTCTTCGTGAAGGCTTTCCAACCTTCCCAATCGTCTTCGCTGAAGCCGTCTTCGATGCTGACGAGCGGGAACGACTGCGCCCACGAAGAGTAGACTTTGCCGAGTTCAGCTGCCGTGATTTGCGAGCCTTCCCAACGGTACTTGCCACCTTCGTAAAGTTCAGTCGCCGCTACGTCGAGGGCGAGGAAGATGTCTTGGCCCGGCTTGTACCCGGCACCTTCAATCGCTTCCATGATGAGCTCGAGAGCTTCGCGGTTGCCTTTCAAGCGAGGAGCGAAGCCGCCTTCGTCACCCACACCTGTAGCCAAACCTTTTTTGTTGAGGATCTTTTTGAGCGTATGGAAAATCTCGGCCCCTGCACGAAGAGACTCGCTGAACTTGTCCTGAACGCAAGGCACAAGCATGAACTCTTGAATATCGAGACCGTTGTCGGCGTGAGCCCCGCCGTTGATGACGTTCATCAACGGAACCGGGAGTCGGTAAGCATTGCTTCCACCGATGTAGCGGTAAAGCTGGAGACCAGCGCTCTGAGCCGCAGCTTTTGCTACCGCGAGCGAAACGCCAAGGATTGCGTTTGCACCAAACTTAGCTTTGTTCGGTGTTCCGTCCAAGTCGCGGAGGTAAGTATCGATCGCGACTTGATCGGTCGAATCCATGCCGAGAATTTCAGGCGAGATGCGATCATTGACGTTGTCGACGGCTTTGCGCACACCTTTTCCCATGTAGCGCTTGTCTCCATCGCGAAGCTCAACCGCTTCGTGGGCACCCGTGCTCGCGCCTGAGGGAACTGCTGCGCGACCGAGCACGCCGTTCGCGAGAAGAATGTCGACTTCGATGGTGGGGTTGCCGCGGCTATCGAGAATTTCGCGCGCGACGCAATTGGTGATTTCGGTCATGGATGGCTCCTCCGGATTGAATCGATCGAAGGACCTAGGATTCGCCAATCAAAGAAATTGCGCAACGACTTACGCGTGGAGCCCAGACGGCTTAGTGAGTTGCCGAGGCCGAAGTGCTGAGTCCTTTTGCTGACTCAAGACCATCGAGTTCCGGCTCGCGGAGGGCGCTCTGAACTTTCTGAAGATCTGAGACAGCCTTTCTCACCACCTGCGGGCCTTCGGTAGACACGAACTCCCAATCGACTCGACGCATAGCCTCGGCGACTTGGGGGGTCTTGCGGCCCTGCCCGACAAGCAACGTAACGAGCTGTTGGCCTCGCGCCACGTAGTCACCGAGACGGAAGAGGTCATGAAGAACCCGCGCAACGGTCGCTTCGACTTCGGAAACTGCATTCGTCGCATTTGTTAGCGGAGCCGTTTCAATCGGTCGCGAGCGGATGAGCTCCTGCTGCAAACGTTCGATTTCTTGATCTTTCGAGATCAAGCCGCGCTTCATCTGCTCGAGTTCTTTTTGGCTCGTCTCGAGGCTGTGGAGAATGTTCTGCACAAGTTCGGGATGGAGAGAAACATCGGTCTCTACACCTTCACCGAAGAGACTTGCCTGCTTTTCCGACCAAGAGATGGTCACGCGGCTGTTGTCCCAGACGACTTGTCCCATCGGCTTACTGATGTAAGTCGGAAGAGCTTCAAGAGCTGCGCGAAGGTAACTTGTAACAAAGGGA
>SYLX01000211.1 GCA_005808505.1 Bdellovibrionales bacterium
ATTTCGGAGCTTGCTTTGACAGAACCAAACTAAGAAATTGCAGAGCATGACTAGACAAGCTCGCACGCTCGCTGTTCTTGAACTCACACTCGCCGGAGCTCTTTGGGGCTTCGGATTTATTGCTGCCGTCTGGGCCTTGCGAGGCATGGGACCTCTCGCTGTTACCGGTTGGAGATTTGCTCTTGCCGTCGCCGCTGGATTTATCTTCGCTGCTTTCAATAAGAAGTTTCGTGCGGACTTAAATGGCAAAACCTTCTGGCTCGCCGCGATTCCGGGCCTCTTAATCAGTGCGACTTTGGTTCTCCAAACCTACGGATTACGTTACACAACGGCTACGAAGAGTGGCTTCATCACAACTCTGTACGTGTTGATCGTTCCCGTTTTGGAGATGGTGTTCTTCAAACGCCGTCTGCCGCGTTATCACTTCGTTTACGTGCTTCTCGCTCTCTTGGGAGTTGCGTTGATTTGCGATATTCCGGGCGCGCTCACGGGCGCTATCACTGGCGAGAATGCTCGGTTGAACACGGGCGATTTTCTGACGTTTCTGTGCGCCATTGCGGCGAGTGCGCACATCCTCTGGTTTGAGGTGATCAAATCGAAGCTCCCATCAGCTTTCGCGTTCAATCACTTCCAATCCATCTGGGCCGGAGCTTTGCCGTTAGGTCTTTCGTTTTTCCTTGAGCCGTGGCCTGCGCCGAAACTTGCGGATCTTTCGCTCATTGGTCTCGCGATGCTTGGCTTTGGTTCAACGCTGATTGCGTTTGCGCTCCAAGTTCGCGCGCAGAAAGTGATCGCACCTTCCCTCGCAAGTCTCTTATTCTTGCTCGAGTCACCGTTTGCGACGCTCTTTGCGATTTTTCTCTTGGGAGAAACTTTGCGAACAGCTCAGTGGGCCGGAGCCGGTTTGATCTTGATCGCGGCCGCTATGAGCATCCTCTTTACGAAAGAGAGCGAAGAGATTTTCCCCTCGCTCACTGAGGAAAAAAATCAAGCCGGATAGAGCAAGAATTCGCGGCGATCTTCGAGCCAAGCTTTTTCATCCGGAACGCAGATCGCGTCGAAGTCACGAGCTGCACCTTTTCCATCCACCCACTCGCGAAGCTGGGGTCCGCCGTTGATGAGGTCAAATGCCAAGCGCGTTTTCTCGTATTCGTAGTGGAAATCGCGCCAAATTTGATAATCGGGGTAAAGTTCGCGAATCGCGCGCAACCACAAGCCAACAAGCCGGTAGGGCTTAAAGCTCTCGTGATTGTAAGCATGATCATCCACATGGATCTGAAAGCCCGGAATGATACGACCGGCGTGCTTTTGAAAAGTCGGCAAGAAGTGGCAAGGACGCAAACGACATCCCTTCATCCACTCCGGCGCAATTTTCTGCATGGTTACCAAAACGCGAGGCATCTCGAGACCAGGTCCACCGAGCGTCTCGAGAGGTCGCGTGGTTCCTCGTCCCTCGGAGAGTTGCGTTCCTTCGATCAGCACCGTTCCTGGAAAAGCGCGCGCCATCGAAAGCGTTGAAGCATTCGGCGAGGGATTGACCCACGTGAGTTCCCCAAGTGGCCAACCATAGCCCGGGCCTTTTGTGGGATCATAGTTTTCCATTTTCACGATTTTAAGATCGCAATCGATCTTGAGACGCTTCTTAAACCAGAGGGCTGCTTCACCTAGGGTAAGCCCGTGGCGCATCGGAAGACCTTCAGCCGCACCAACAAAGCTCACCCATCCGGGGCGAAGCAACGTCCCTTCAACCGGACGACCTGCGGGGTTCGGACGGTCGAGAACCCACACCGATTTTTTGTGTTTTGCGGCTTCTTCCATCACGTAAAGAAGTGTCGTGAGGAAAGTATAGATCCGCGTGCCGACGTCTTGGAGATCAATCAAACAAACGTCAAAAGTTTCCATCATGCGGGCACTCGGCCGACGGACTTCACCGTAGAGCGAGAAAACCGGGATCTTGTAAACAGGATCGATATAGTCTTCCGTTTCCTGCATGTTGTCTTGGACTTCGCCGTGCATACCGTGTTGAGGTCCAAATGCCGCCGTGATTTTGAGATTCTTATTCGTAGCGAGAGCATCGAGCGCGTGGCGGAAGTCTCCGGTCATCGAAGCCGGGTGACCGAGAACGGCCACGCGTTTTCCTTGGAGCTCCGCGAGAAGTTTCGGTGAGGAAAGTAAAACATCAATGCCAAGTTGAATCATGATCGAAATCCTTTTCGTTTTCAGAGCGCGAGCTTGAAGCTTTCGCGGAGATGAAAATCCGGTTTCGTTCCCGCGTGCCAAAGAGCCCAGTACTCTCGCACCCCAGATCGATATTCCAGCACGGCGGTCACGCCCATGACAAGGTCGCGTGAGGCGAGAAGCGCTTCAACTTCGGGATTTGGCAAAGCCTCGGCCGCAAGTCGTGCGGTCCAGGTAAAGGAGTCTTTGTTAAGCGAAGCTTCGTGCTTCACCAAAGGCGAGGCGACGCCCGCAACTGTCCTCATGCCGACGCGGTAATCATCGAAAGCATAAACGTTCCAATCTCCGGAAGGACAGAGATTCAATTCGAGGTATGATGTTTTGCCCGCTGCTCCTACGAAGATCTCAAGACACGTGTTCTTCCAGAGCTCATCGCGCCGCACGCGATCTTCAATAGGCTTCGATGCGGGTATGACTAGCTTCTCGAGATCAGCCCCTCCGCGACCCGTCAGATGAAAACTAAAATCGAGACAAGTAGTCTTGCGCTCTATTCCGAACAAAAGTTTAAGCGAGGAGCTATCGGGAGTTTCCGCAAAAGGACGAAGCGATTGTCCGCCGTGACGAGAAAGGATCGTTGCTGATGGAGAAGATTCGCGGCTGCTCATGGCATAAATGATAGGTTGCGGGTTTGCGCCCGGCAACCGATCTCTCGACCGCTTCAAGGAAAATCACATCTGTTTAGGGAGTGGCGACAGGTGAGGAGAAGACGCCCGTTAGCGACGAGAGGTCGATCCAACGGGCGTCTTTGAAATTGCGCTTAAGCTAAAGGCATGAAGACGAGGATACGATAGCGAGGCTGCTCCCAAGGGCGCAGCACCGTGCGCTCAAACTGGACCTGTGGTCCCTGATCTTTGCTAGGCTCATACGCCTCGATTTTCACAACGTGATTATCTCTCACGTCGTGCTCGCGCCACCACTGGTTGAACTCAGGGCTTTCGGCTTTCATCATCTCAACAATCTCGAGAACCCAAGGATTATCGAGAGACTCACTTAAGGCCGCGCGGAACTCCGCGAGAACGCGGCGAGCGTTGAGCTCCCATCCGGAGCCAAGACGTGTGCGCATCTCAGGAGAGCAGAAGATGTAGTAAAGCCAGTTGTACTTCTCTTTCGGCAAGTCCTTGATGCTAAAGAAAAGTTTGTCAGCCGAAGCGTTCATCGCGAGCACATCAAATCGACTTCCGAGAAGGACCGCCGGTTGCGAGATCGCAACGTTAAGCGTGCGCTCAAGGCTAGGCGTGATCGTTTCGTTGGAAATGTCGGCGTCCACCGGTGCGGCTTTTCCCGCGAGCGCAAACATGTGGCGCACTTCAGCGGGATTCAGCAAAAGAGCTTGTCCGAGTCTCCGCAAAACTTCCGTTGACGGCTGAATGTCGCGAGCTTGTTCAAGCCATGTGTACCAAGTCGTGCCGACTCCCGCGAGTTCGGCAACTTCTTCGCGACGGAGCCCCGGCGTGCGGCGGCGCGAGCCTTGCTGAATGCCGACCTGCTCAGGTTTGAGTTTCTCGCGACGTGTTCGCAAAAAATCCGCGAGCTCACGACGACGCTGTTCACTCGTGCCGGATCCTTTTTCTTCAGGTGACGGTGCTCCTGCAGAAGCTTCGTCCCCACTCGCTTTAGCGAGGATGTGTTTGTTGTCGTTCATAACTCCCTCTTCTCTCATGGTCCGCAGGATTTCTCCTTGCGGCCCGGACGGCCCGTTCGACTTTCTGGCCCGATTTTCAGTTCGCTCTGGGCCGTTCTACGGACGGGTGTAAGTAAGGTGTTGATTTCAAGCGGCCCTTTTGTGACCCTTTGGAACCAGCGAAGTCGCTCCCAGAACCAATTATCCGGGTCTTAAGGCCTCGCTACCAGGCTTACTCGTGTTTGATACCAGGATAGATTACGCTCCCTGGTGCAAATGTAAATTTAAGATCTCGCGAATGCCGACGTCCGCGAGTGCGTTTGAAAATGAGGATTCAACTGTTCTGGTTGAATGACTCGCGCACTGTTTAGCTTCGGCCCATCGAAGAAACGAGATCAGGTTGTTGAAGGATTCCCTGCATGATCCGCCTTCTCCACACATCCGACTGGCATCTTGGCCGATTTCTTTATGGGAAAAGCCTAATCGAAGATCAGGCTTTCGCCCTAGATCGTTTGGTCGAGTTAATCGATCGAGTAAAGCCGCACGCTTTGCTCATTGCAGGTGATCTTTTTGATCGGCCACTACCTCCCGAAAGCGCAATTACTCTATTTGACGATTTCTTGAACCGTATCGCAGGAGAACGTCGCCTTCCGGTCCTTTTGATTCCAGGTAATCACGACAGCTGCGAAAGACTCGGCTTCGCCTCGCAGCTTTTACGTGAGAGAGGCGTCACGATTTTCTCTCGCGTGGAAGACGCATTTACGCCAATCGCCATTCGAGGCGATAACGGGGCGGAAGCTTTGGTCTACGGAATTCCGTTTGTTGAACCGGTGGTCGTCGCGAGAGCGCTTAAACAACCGAAATTTGAAACACCGGACGAGGCCACACGCGCTCTTTGCCGCGAGCTCCTTGAGAAAAAGACTTGCGCACGCCCTGCCGTACTTCTCTGTCACGCTTTCGTTGCGGGTGGCGAAGTCTCCGATTCCGAAAAAGAAATTTTTATCGGTGGCTCCAGTCACGTCTCGCATTCCGCGTTTCAGGGTTTTGCGTACACGGCACTCGGTCACCTGCATAAACCACAGCGTGCAGGCGATGAACGCGTTCGCTACTCAGGCTCACTCCTCCCCTACTCGAAAAGTGAAGTGGGTCATGAGAAAGCAGTACTCGAGATTCATTTGACGAACGCATCAGAACTCACGGTGAATCAACACTCGCTTCCCTGCTTGCGCGACCTTCGTTATGTCGAAGGCGAGTTGGCGGAGCTGATCGCAAATGCATCCGAAGATGCAAAACGTGACGACTACGTCATCGCCGGTTTCACCGATAAAGGTGCCGTGCTTGACGCTTACTTAAGACTACGTGGCGTTTATCCAAACCTTCTGCACGTCTCGCGCGCGGGCGGCTACCAACCGGAAGAGTCGCCGGCTCTCTCTCGAAAACGTGAGCGCGAAAGCTTAAGCGAGCTTGAGCTTTTCACCGAATTTTTCCACGCTTCAACCGGCGCTGATCTCGATGCTTCGGAGCGCTCGGCCCTCATCGAAGCGATCGCCGAGCTTGAGCGTGAGGAGCGTGTCGGATGAGACCTCTTCGCCTTCGCATGCAGGCTTTCGGACCCTACGCTCGAGAAGTCATCATCGACTTCCGCTCGCTCGCGGCTGGAGGACTTTTCCTCATCCACGGCCAGACCGGCGCAGGAAAAACTTCGATTCTCGATGGCATTTGCTACGCCCTTTTTGGAAGCTCAAGCGGCGCGGACCGATCGGCCGAAGGGATGCGCTGCGATCTCGCCGCACCTGAGACGCCGACCGAAGTCGTTTTAGAATTTGCGTTAGGGGCTGATTTGTACCGCGTGCTGCGAAGCCCTCGGCAAACTCTCAAAAAACTTCGCGGTGAAGGCACGCGAACGGCGACTCCCAAAGGTGAGCTCTTTAAACTTGAAACCGGCCGTCGCGCGGAAGAAATCGACACCGAGGATTACTGGCGCCCGTTAACGAGCGGAGACAAGAAAACGGACGAACTTGTCGGCGATCTTTTGGGAATGAGCGAAGAGCAGTTCCGCCAAGTCGTCGTCTTGCCCCAGGGCCAATTTCGCAAATTTCTATCGTCCTCCAGCGATGAGCGCGAAGAGCTTTTAGAAGCTCTTTTCCGCACAGAGAAATTCCGACGCCTTGCCGAGCATCTGAGCGCGAAGGAAAAAGGCCTTCACGCGGAGATCACGTCACTCCGCCAAAACCTGCAGGCGCACCTGAGTTCATTTGAAGCGCAGAGCCTAGAAGACCTCGAAAAAAAGACCGTAGATGATGAAGGGAAGCTTGAGGCGTTACGCTCTGGCGCTTCCAATATCGAAGATCGATACCGCGAGGCTTCGGAGCGATGGAATCGCGCAAAAGCGGCTGCCAAACTCCGGGACGATCACACGGCTTGCCAGAGGAAATTTGAAACTCTCCAAACGAAAAAGCCCGAGATCGATAGCTACATCGTAAAACTAGAAAACGACCGCCGTTCGCGTCCGGTTCTATCGTTTGACCGGGCCGTCGGCCTCATTGAGAAAAACTTAGCGGAGCTTGAAGAAGCTAAGCGGCTCGAAGATGTACGGGCCAAAACGGCCGCACGTTCTTTAGAAGAAAGTCAGAGCAAGAAGACTGAACTTGATCAGCGAGCTCCTGAAATTGCGGCGCTTAAAGATGAGCAGCAAAATTTACGCATTGCTTGGCAAAACGCAAAGCAACTTCTGGAAGACCAAACGCTGTTGGCTCAAGCAAAGCAATCTCTCCACGAGTGCGAACAAAAAACCAGCGAAGCCGAGAAAACTCTCAATAGCGCGCAGAGCCGTGCAACGGCGCTCAAACTTGAGATCGAAACTTTGAGCAACACGGCGGCTCGACTCGAAGCTCTTCGCGCCGAGTGCCGTATCAAGAACTCTCTTTTCGAGAGCATCGAAAAAGAATCGCGAGGCTTAAGTGAGCTGCGTGGACGCGAGAATGAACTTAAACGTTCAATCGAACAAGCTCGGCTGAATTGCGAAGAGAAAGAATCCGCTCTCAAGAAACTAAAGCTGGATTACCACCTCTCCCAAGCCGCTTTGCTTGCGCGAGAACTCAAAGATGGTGATGCCTGTCCCGTCTGCGGGAGCGATAAACATCCAGCGCGAGCGGTCCTACACCTGGAACGCGAGCTTCCGTCGGCTGAAATGCTCGAAGCCGCCGAACAACAAGCAAAGCTTGCGTCTGAAACGCTTTCTTCTTCGAAAGCTCGTCATGAAAGTTTGACGAACGAAATTCGAGAATGCCTCAAACGTCTGGCTGCGCTGATCGAATCAAACGCGGCCAGCGAAGTCGACCTGCAGACCGAGCTGAGTGCGAAACTCGCAATCATTCGTTCGGAGCTAGACACCTTCAAAGACCAAATTGCAACTGCCGAAAAAGCCGAGAGTCAGCTTAAGACCTCTCGCGCGTCCCTTCTGCAACTGGAGAAGGAAATGGCGCAGCTGGGTGAACTCTACCAAACCCGCGTGCGTTCGCGCGATGAGCAGCGATCGAAAGTCGATGGAGCCGCGGCAACGGTCTCTCGTCTCGAGTCGCAGGTGCCAGCTCATTTGCGCGATCTCGAAAAGATCAAGGCAGAGGGTCAAGCTCTCTCGCTACGCCTTAAGGAGTTCGAGACGCAGCTTGCCGCCGTGAACGAAAAACACGAAGCGGCCCTTCGCGATGAAGCCGGTGCACGCGCCACAATCGAGACACTCACTCAACAAATCAAAATCAAATTGTCGGAGCTCGCGTCTTCCATCGAGGATCGCTCTCTTGCCTTGGCTTCTTCGGGATTTGAGACTCTCGAAGCCGCACGCCGCGCCGGCCTTGAGCCGAACGAATCCGAAAGGATCGAATCGCTACGCCGCACGTTCGAAGCCGATTGGGCGGTCGTCGTAGCCAAGCTTGAAGAGGCCACGCGTGAACTTGAGAATCTGCCTGCGTGGGCGCACGAGCTTCAAGCGCGCGAAGCCGAGTACCGCGCGATCGATGAAGAACGAAACCGCACGCGCGGAGAGACGCACGCGATTGAAGACCGTATTCGCCAGCTGCGCCAAGCCTCCGCGCGCCTGCAAGAAGTTGCGCGGGAGCTGAGTGCAAAAGAAACGAGCTACAAAACTCTTGGCCGCTTGGCTGGGGTAGCCGGAGGCCATCCACCCTACAACTTATCTCGAGTGAACTTCCCACGCTTCGTTCTCGCAGCTCGCCTCGATGAAGTTCTTGAGCAAGCTTCGCGGCGACTTTTTCAAATGAGCCGCGGCCAGTTCATTTTGAAACGCGCAAGCGCCCAAGGCGATAAACGTCGGAGTGCGGGGTTGGAGCTTGAAGTCGAAGATAGCTACTCCGGCACCTCACGCCCGACCGCTTCACTTTCGGGCGGCGAAGGATTCATGGCTTCGCTTTGTCTCGCCCTGGGACTCGCGGATGTTGTGCAGTCTCAACTCGGGGGAGTTCGTTTAGATGCGGTCTTCGTCGATGAAGGCTTCGGTTCTCTCGATCCAGAGTCTCTGGAAGGAGCAATGAAGGCTTTGGGTGAACTCCAAGACGGCGGTCGTTTAGTAGGGGTCATCTCCCATGTTACTGATTTGAAAGACCAAATCGCGCGCCGTCTCTTTGTGAGAAAAACCGAGCGCGGCAGCACCGCTACCTGGAACTTCTCTAGTGAAATCAATTACTCCCACGGCACTTTGCAAAGTAACTCGCTAGAATTCCCATTTACGTAAAGTTAATAGACGGAAACGTTAAGCCCGACCGGAGTCCGGCCGAATAATGAGAGGTCTGGTTGCAAAGCCAGGCAAAAGGTCCGGTCTTCGGGAGGAGCGGTATGTTGGTTGAAACATTCCCCAGACTGGCGATTCGGCTGCGTTCGACTTTCCCGGACGCGCAAATTCGCCTGTTGAACAAAGCGAGCGCCCTGTCGGTTAGCTTTCCAGCCTTCCCTGCTTGGGAAGTCGAGGTTAGCGGCAGCAATGCCGACGAAAAGGGTCAGTTCCAGATCCTTCAATCAAGCATCACGCTCCGTTACGAGTGTCTGCAGGACGTTCCGGCCGAGGACTTTCATAAGTTCATCGCGGCCGAGAACTTAGGTCTTCGCGGAACGACGATTCTCGTCGACGAAGAACACGGAAAGCGCACGCTGAAAATTCGCTCGACGTTCATCGGCCAGAAAGGTCGCACTCGCGACGAAGCCGAAAACGTTGCGATGGATGTCCTCTCGCTCCTCCGTTTTGCGCGCCTTCTCGAAGACCGCATCGTTCGCAGCGTCGGCACCGACGAGACATTCAATTACGATCTTTACTACAGCACTTATCTTTCAAAGAGCATCGGTCGTAACCGCTTCATCAACTACGCACGTAGCATCTTCCAGGGTTCTACCGAGCGCGTGTTCGGTCAAGTCGCTTCGATGCTCAAGGAAGATTACAAGTACAAGGTGAACTTCTCGCGCAATTACGTCGCGACGATTACAGCACCTGATTCGAATCTCGAGATCATCATGCGCATCCCGGAAGAAATTCCGATGCTCACTTGCTCGGCTGCGATCTACATCGCCGCTTGGGAGCCGACGAAATCCTTTGATCTCGTAGCGCGCCTCAATAGCAAAATGAAAATGGGACACTTCGAAGTGAACGCGGACGGGAGCTTGATCTCGTTCGTCACTTGGAAGCACCTTACGAACGATCTTCGCTACTACAGCTTGGATCAGATGGTCTCGGCGGTGCGCGAAGCGCAGCGCCTCCTCATGGCCGAAATCGAAATGAACCCCCCGGTGTGGAAGTCCACATCCGGCGAGCAACTGAAGCAGCAGGCTTCATCGCTCGATGCTTATCGGAGCGCAGCCTAGCTAACCTAGAACTGGTCCCTTTGAGTGTTGATGGTTCCCACCCCTGCCCATCGATCAAAATAAAGGGCGCTTCCCGGCGCCCTGGCAATCTGACACCAGAATATTTTTAGTTCTAAGACTCCGGATGACGAACCGCACGCGTCGTCCGGACTCATTTTTTGACCCTTTTCATCGACATCTACGACATCAACAGTCAAAGGGACCAGTTCTGGTTGCGACCCGGCGGCCAAAGCCCTATCACTCCTATTAGGTGAGGTGGGATAATGAAACTGTGCGTTCGGTTGGCTTTTATCTTCTTTAATTTGGCTATTGGCTTCGTGGCGGCCTTCACTTTTAACCAAGCGGAAGCTCAGACGATGAACTACACCGTTCAAATCAAAACTGTTGAGTCCAAAGCAGAACTCATCGCCGTTCCGGAAGCCGGCCACCACTTCAACCTCGATGCGCCCAATCGCGCACGCGTCGGTGAGTCGACACTCTCCCCCGTTCGAAAATCCGAGCGCGAGTTCGCCTATGCCGTCCCTGAAAAAAGGGAGAGTCCACTTCGCCTAGATCTTTACGTCTGCGATGATGCCAATACTTTCTGCAAGCAGCAGACGGCCGCTGTTCAGATTTCATCCGACCACAAAGTCACCTTGCGCCCATGGGGCCAGGTTGCCGACGCAACCTCGCCAGGTCAGGTTTCAACAAAGGTGGTCGAGAAACACGGCTTCCTCCAAAATGCACTTACCGAAGCGCTTGCCCGCGCAAAAACCCAAAAGAAGAAAGTCCTCATCGACTTTGCGGCCATCTGGTGCCCGGCTTGCTTGAAGCTCGAACACGAAGTTCTCGAAACCAAAGATTTTGCGGCGGTGACTAAAGACTACGTCAAAGTTCGCATCGATGCCGACTGGGAAGGGAGCGGCGCCATTAAGTCCAAGTATCACGTTTTGGATATGCCAACTCTTCTCGTCGTGAACGCCGAAGGTGAGGAGCTTGCAAGGCTGCACGGATTTCAACCTAAACAAACGGTACTCGCGGAATTTCGGGCACTCAACAAACGAAAACTTCTCCCGATTTCAGAACTTCGCGCGAAAGCCGACAAAGGAGACCGTGCCGCTCGCGATCAGATGGGCCGCTTAGCGTATGATTCGCTCAATTTCGACGAGGCTGTTCGCTACCTGCAGGCAACGACCGCCGAAAAAGAACGCCTCTTAATCGCAGAGATTCATCTGCTTGGCAGTAATCAACCAGCAGAAGCCGGCAAGTTGGAAGAAAAACTCAAACAAGCCGTTGAGACGTATCCCCTATCGGTTGATACACCGTCGCGCTATTTACGTTTAGCCGA
The DNA here is from genome assembly GCA_005808505.1 of Bdellovibrionales bacterium. Lineage (GTDB taxonomy): Bacteria > Bdellovibrionota > Bdellovibrionia > Bdellovibrionales > JAMPXM01 > SYLX01. The sequence continues at coordinate 11,055 of SYLX01000211.1, forward strand.
ACTCTACAAAGCGCAAAACAAACCTGAAGAGATGAAGAAAGCCGCACGTCAGGCGATCATTAGTTCGGATCGCGAGATAAAAAATAAAACGAATCCTCTGAGCATCGACGCTGCTCGCGATGATGTTGAACTCCTCAAAGGTGATTTCTGGGCGTATAAGGCTCGCGCCCAAGCGCTCTTAGGCGAGGACGCTTCGGCTAGTTGGGAAAAAGCAATCGATCTCACCCGCAAGAGCATCACGCCCAAAGATCGCGGGCGCAGATTGATTTTGGTGCGTTATCTCAAGCGCGCCGGTCGCGATGGGGAAATCGACAGCGTACTGGGTGAGCTTCAGCAGGCCTACCCGAATGAGTACACGTACTACTACAAGCGTGCGGCTCTCTTTCAAGAGAGGTCGGAGTGGACGAAAGCTGAAGATTTAGGCAAGAGAGCGGTTGAGCACGCGTATGGCGCAAACCTTATCGACTCGGCCCTTTTGCTTTCGAAGATTCTCCAAGCGCAGAAAAAGGAAGCTGAAGCCTCACGTGTCGCAAGTGATGCTCTCTCGAAGGTGCAAGCTCCCGAGGATACGTCTTCACACCTCGCTAAACAAATCGAGGCACTTCGCGCATTCAGTCGCGCATTCCAACGAGAATAAGGAACGACCATTTTTTGGGAGATGAAGGCGCTTGCAGCCGACGCAAGTTGCCCGATACGATCTTGAGAACATGGAAGTTTCTCCTCCGTCCACTTCAGCCTCACCTCTGCCGTCAGAATCGGCTGCGCCTTTGACCGAGGCGTTGCCGAAGGTCATTGCGACGGAAGACGTGGATCGTGGTGCGAGAGAAGTTCTCGAGATTCTAAAAGGTCGAAATCTTACGGGTGAAAGTCTGCCTGATCTGAATTCGGTGCCGACAACGGAACACACCCCGGGTCTGATCGAAAAACTAGTTTCCTGGTTCAAAAATCTTTTTCCAAATGCCAAAAGCCCGGTGGGAACCGAAGACTTGATGGCATGGATTCCGCCGCTCGGGATTTTTCTCTTACTCATCGGCCTAGTTCTTTTCGCCGTTTGGATGAGTCGCATCCTGGCGCGATCACCCAAAGACAGTCGCACGCTTCTTAATCCAAAGGGTCAGTTTCCGCTGGATCCAGATCAACGCCTCGTGAATGAAATCAAAGAAGCCATCCGCGACGAAAATTGGGCACGGGCTACACGACTGAGATGGCGGCTTCACCTTCTCAGACGCAAACTGAGTGCAGACGGAACGCCTAAAGAAATTCTGCCGAGTCTGACCGAGACCTCAAAATTTTACGAAGCCATGTTTCGGAGTTTAGCTCCCACGAAGATGGATTATGAAAATTGTGCCGCCGAGATGAGACGACTCGAACCGGCTCCGGAGTCGGTGCCATGACGGTAAAGTTGAAAATGAAGATGAATTGGGATCGCGCCATCATTGCGGGCGGAATTCTGCTCCTTCTCGTGATGCTCGGCCAATCACTGCTCGTCACCAGGCGCGAAGCCGCGAGAAATCCCACGACTGCCGCCGACTCACCATCCGGGTTGAGTGTTTTTTATGCTCTGAAAGAGCGCCTCAACCCAGGAGGAGCGACCAGTCAACGACGCGCGCTCTTTAAAGAATCGGACCTCGCAAGCTATGAAATTTACTTTTTGCTATCACCGAAGCTTCCGCCAACGGCGAGAGAAGATAAGCTCCTCCTCGATTGGGTGGAAGGAGGTGGTGAACTCATCGTTGCCTTCCACGACGAAGACACGCACGAGCGTGTTAAGACGTATCTTGCGCGCGCCGGAATCAGCGCGTTCGTAAACGAGTGGTCGGGCTTTCGGAACGGCGAAACGCTTAAAGCGGAGTCTCCACGTGAACCTGCAGCGAGCCCGGGACGACCGCAATTTCTTTTTCCTGCACCGGGAAAAGATTCAGAGAGTTACGAGTTTTATAGTCGCCTCCGCTTCCAGGATGCGCTTTGCTATCAAACTTCCGTCGACTGTTATGTGCGAGAAGGTCGCATCGGTAAAGGCCGGGTCATCGCTTTTGCGGGGATTGCGCCGTTTGCAAATGGACTAATCGGACGGAGTGACAATCGTAAACTCGCAGTGCGCTTGGCCCTCACCGGAAACTCTGCCGCTTTTGACGATTACCATCTGCTGATGACGGAAAAAACTTGGGCGGATTTCGTGACGGATCCCTCCATCATTCTTCCGATGCTAGGACTCCTCATTGGAGTGCTCCTCTACTTCTTCTTTGGCACGGGCGATTACGACGAAGTCGGGCTTCGAGCACCCCAGGCGCGTCCTCGTCGTTCCTATCACGCTTTGAATAAACAAATTTTGCGGAACGTACTCGGCGATTCGAAATCGATCCAAGAGGCTGCGGAAAGACATTTGAAATTCTTGGAGCGGCTGCTACCTCGGGAACGTGAGCGACTCCAAAAAATTGCCGCAGAGATGGCGAAGGAATCCGCTCAACAAGACGCCTCTTCCTCCCAAGTCTCGTCCAAATTTGCGCGCCGACTCGTTTTGTTTCACTACAACTGGCTGAAAAGCCGCGGGAGAAGTTCATGACCACCGCCCTTCAAACTTTACGTACGCGCATCCACGAAACTGCCGGTACGAACTACCTTTTGGGCAACGAGGACTTGATTGATTTTCTTTTCATCGCATGGCTTGCGCGGGGCCACGTTCTGATTGAAGGGCCTCCGGGAACAGGAAAAACCCTGTCGGCCAAAGTTCTCTCGCACCTTCTCTCCCGTTCATTCAAACGCATCCAGTTCACGAGTGACATGCTTCCGGCCGATATCATTGGCTCTCACATCTTCCAGCCGGCAAAGGGTTCCTTCGAATTCCTAAGGGGTCCTGTTTTCGCCGACTGTATCCTGGCCGATGAGATCAACCGCACTCCTCCGCGAACTCAATCTGCACTTCTCGAAGCGATGGAAGAGCGTCAAGTCACCGTCGAAGGTCAGCGCTTTGAACTGAGCCCGGATTTTTTCGTTATGGCGACACAGAATCCTCAGGATCTCGAAGGCACATTTCCACTTCCGGAAGCGCAGACAGATCGGTTCCTCTTTAAACTTGTTCTAACTCACGCGGATCTCAAAACCGATGCGCGAGTGATGCGTGGAACACTCCAAGGAACTCTACCTCCGCCGTTTGGGGAATTGAAAGCTGTTGAATATGATCGTGCCGCCATTGAACGGGAGATCGTGGCGATTCGGGTTGATGAAAGCCTCCTCGATTATATCGCGCGCATTTTGAATCTCACGCGGTCCCATCCTCTTTTATCGGTTGGAAGCTCCGTGCGCGGAGGCATCGCGCTCGCGAAAGCCGCGCGGATTGTCGCTTCCATAGCGGGTCGTGATTTCGTAACGCCCGATGATGTGAAATTTCTAGCGCCCCACGTGCTTCGTCACCGCATTCGCGTGACCCCCGAAGCGCAGATGGCCGGAGAATCAGAAGAACAAATCGTGAGCGAGATTCTGAAGAAAGCGGAATTCCCCGCATGACCCTGACGGGGCGGTTCTTCGCGCTTTATGGCTTCTTGCAACTTGTGAGTCTTCTCGGACTCATCTTTCCTTTCGCCCTTTGGTTTGCGCTCGGCATGACGGCGTTGCTCATTTCCCTCGTGCTATGGGATCGCCGAACGCTCGCGGTGCAAGGTGACTTCACCCTTGACCTGTCTGCGCCAGCTTCGCCGTCACTGGATCAGGAAACGGAACTCAAGATTGCGTGGCACGCGCGAAATAGCCGGGCGCTTTCTCAAAGAGAAATTTCGGTTCTCGTTCCTCCGCTTGAGCTCTTCTCGTTTGACGAGACGAAGTGGACTTTTTCCCCGAGCTCTTTCAAAGAGCCATCCGCCACGCATTCGCTAAAAGCGTGCGTCCGTCGACTCGGCTACTTGCGCGTTGAGAAATGGCCGATGACAACGCTTTCTACGCTTGGTTTTTTCCGCCGCACGTTTGAGATTCCTATCGAGCCCGTCGAACTTCGCGCGGGTCCGGAGCGAACGAATTTAGGTGAGCAGGCGTTCATCGAAATTTTGCAATCGCAACGTGCGCTTTCGCGCGGAGCGCGCCTGCAGGCCCGAGCGCGATCGGCCGATCTCTTTTATTCTGTTCGCAAATACCAATACCCGGATTCAATTCGGCATATCGATCAGAAGAAGAGTGCTCGTTTCGGCGAGTTGATGACGCGGATTTTTGAAGAGCATCATAGCCATCACTTGGTGATCGCGTTCGATACGGGACGCGCGATGTCCGGGGAAATTCAGGGTTCGCGCAAAGTAGATTACTACATCTCAGCGGCGTTAGCGCTGGCGGAGAACGCCGTGCGCTCGCAGGATCACGTTAGCCTTTTTGCATTCTCACGTTCGGTGCACACATCGGTTCGCAAGACACGCACGCTTTCGGGCTTTCGCTCGCTTTACCGAGCGGCCGAGGAGTTCTCGCCTCGGGACGAAGAGACGGATTACAGTTTGCTGCCGCGGGTGATCTCCCAACTTGCGGGCTCGCGTTCGATCGTTGTTGTACTCACCGATCTATCGAAGCCAAGCGTCCAGGAGGCGCTGCTGGAGTCGCTCGCACCGGTTTGCCGCACGCACCTTGTGCTCGCGCTCAGCCTCAACGATCGCGAAATCGATCTTGAAGATCGCGTGCTGAATTTCGTTCGCGAGGAAAAAGGAGGCGAGCCAACAACCACGGACTTCGCCGACCACTACGCGGATCTCCTCTACAGCTACTGGGCGAAGGAACGCCATCTCCTCTTCCGCGAGAAGCTCTCACGCCTCGGAGGCAGCAGCCTCGTCATCAAAGACAAAGACTGGATGGGCGCCGTTTCGGGTGTTTATGGATTGCTAAGGAACTCTTAGAACTGGACCCTTTGGGTGTTGATAGAGCTGAATCGGGGTATGGGTATGGGTATGGGTATGGGTTGGCGTAGGGCTTGCTTTTTCGCTAGCCATGCACGACTTGGCCTGTCCCCATTGCGAACCGAATCCGACGGAGAACGAACTCCGGACAGGCGTTGTGCGATTCGGATTCTTCATTCGTGCCGTCGATCAGAAACGACATCAGCGCTATCGCTGTAGGCGTTGCGGTCGCACTTTTTCCTCCGCGACCTATAGTCCGAGTTTCCGTCAGAAAAAGCGCCACCTCAACGGATTGGTCATGATGTACTACGCGAGTGGCGTTTCGCAGCGCAGGCTCGCGATCAACCTACGCGTGAATCGAAAAACGATCGTGCGGAAGTTCGAATTCCTCGCAAAATGGGCCGAACTTTTCTCAAAAGCCGACCTGAATAATTTCGCGCCGGCTACTGACGTCCTCATCGATGAGCTCGAGACTTTCGAACATACGAGGCTCAAACCATTGTCTGTGCTGGTCGCCATAGAGAAAGGCAGACGCATCCTAGGATTTACAATCGCGCAACATCCCGCGCGGGGTCCCAAAGCGGCTTTCTCGCGCGTGAAGTACGGTCCTCGTCGAGACACACGCAGAGGTGCGCGCGAAAAGCTTTTTGAGGAGCTTTCTCCTCACATTTCTCCGCATGCGGAAGTTTGCTCAGACCTCTGCCCTCACTATGGACCATCGATTCGGAAGTTCTTTCCGGAAGCGACTCACAAAGTTTTCAAGGGAAGGAAAGCGGCCGTCATCGGCCAAGGCGAACTCAAGGTCGGAGGCTTTGATCCACTTTTCGACATTAACCACACTTTAGCGATGCTTCGAGCGAACGTGAACCGGCTCTTCCGGCGGACGTGGAACACGACGAAGAAGGCCCAGCGCCTGCACCAACATCTCGCAATCTACGTTCTCTTTCACAACTGGAAGCTCGTGAATCCCATGCCAAACGCCATCATAGTGTAACGATCAACGCAGCACGCTTAGCCGTTCGTCCCTTTCTGAAATTAATGCGAATCCCACCCCTCACTTCCGCTTCTTCAATTTCTGATCAACAGCGAAAGGGGCCAGTTCCAGGAGAGACCAGGTCCAAAATCCCAATGCAATCGCAATCCCGGCCGCGATTTTCCAAGTCACTGAGATATGTTCGCGAGGACTGATACCAGCTTCAAAGATCGCGGCGAGCATCAGCCATGGGATGATGCCCAGAGCAAGCACGCCGGCTTCTCGGGCCGCTTCGCGCATACGCGACGCGAATAAGCGCCGAGGGCGGAGATAAAAAACTCTTCCGATCAAAAGACCCGCAAAGCAGCTCGCGATGATGATCGTAAGCTCCAGGGGGCCGTGGCTCGCAACGAAGTTGAGGAGCGGGAGATCGAATTGATGCGTGCGGCAGTATCCGAGAACTCCCCCAAAGTAAAAACCATTCAGACCGAGGATAAATAGGCCACCAAATCCGAGAAGGGCCCCGAATAGAAATCCGGTGAGCGCGACTTTGATGTTATTAAGCGCGATTGATAATCCCCCCGACCAGGGATTTTCGTTCAACTTGCGGAACCAAGCATTGTTATCGTGAATTTGCTCGAGGAATTGTTGAGGTAGAATAAGTGAAAGATAATCCGGCTGATGCACTCCCACATTCCATCCAACAAGGACCATCGCGAGGAAGAAGCAAGTCGCAAAGAAAAACAAACCAAAGTGGCGACGCCAGATCTGCCGATACTCGCTAATAAAAAGCGTGTACGCCGAATCCGATTTTGAGTTCGATCCGGTCAGATTCACGAGCTCGTGGGCAGATGTATCGAGCAGATCTTCTGCCGCCGCCCGGGCGCTTTGAACGTCCGCGCCCGAAATACTTCTTAATCGATAAACTTCACTCGATAAACGCTCGTAGGACTCGATAGCTTCGAAGGCAACATCGAGCTTCCGCTGACCATTTGACTTCCCGCCTGCCAATAGCTCGAGGCTCTTCGTCAAGCGCCGAGAGATGTCGTGCAGGCGAGTTCCGAGGAATTTCCCGCGTCCGCTCATTGCTTTTTCACGCGAACAACACGCGTCGAGCAAACGAGATCATGAAGGGTTTTCTTGTCATCGCGAAACGCTGCAACCAAGTAACCGATGCCGAAGGTAAAGAGCGACGAAAGGAAATATTTCGCTAGACCCTCACGAACAAATGCCTGCGCATAAGTGAGATGCGTTCCGGTGTTGGCGTTGAGTACCTTCAAACCAAAGAGCATTTTGCCGGGCGATGCACCCTTTTTGCTGTAAAACCAGCCGTAGTAGAAAAACTGAGCAATCAATGCGATCGCAAGACCCGCGAGCCAAACCACGCTCAGAGCCGCAAAATACACGCCCAAACCTTTATCACGGATCATTTCTGCATCCGGCTTTGTCGCAAACGGAAGCAGCTGCGAAATCGGAGTCGTAACCAGTCCAATGATCGCGCCGTCGATAACGGCTGCGACAAATCGGATCCAAAAACCTCCGGGCTCAACGTTTGTTGTCGGAACCGAAGACAAGTTGAGATTGAGATCCCCAGGTCTTACACCCATTCCCGCTGCTGCCGAAGAATTCGAGCCTGAACCCTCAGTAGTCGGTTGATTCTGAAGATAACGATCAAGTGCGGAGCTTGTTTCTTTTCCGTTATTGTCAGTCGACATGGTCTTCAACTCTCCTTCATGCGGCGTTTGAGATCAGATTGAAAACAAAATTCAGCGAAGTAACGAAGCACTGTCAAATCATTGAGACCGAGTGCTTCCGTTTTGATGAGATGGCGGCGAGCGTACGTGAGCCACTCGGCGCGTTCAGTTGTGAGTTTACCTTCCTCACCGAGCAAAAAAGCTTTGTTTGCGAATTCTAGGTACTTCTCGCACGCGTCGAGCGGAACAGGTTGAGGCTCGAGGTGCGCGGAAAGCGCTAGGTAATCCTCTCTCTTAACGTACATGAAGGAGTCTTTGTCTTCGCTTCCTGCCGAGTAAACCACCATGGTTCCCGCCAGCAAGTCACCTACGCGCTGACGCTTCTCGGTTAGATAAATCGAAACGAAAGCCGGTATAAAAAGAAGTCCGTCGACATACCAGCGCACCATATCTCGGTAAATCGCCTGGCCACGCGTAAGGCGCGCGCCATCGGTTGAAACGACTCGGAGTCCAAGGATGCGCTTGCCGGGCGTCGCTCCCCTTTTGAACTCATAATAGATGAAGTAGGCGTGCATGGAGCCCAACATCGCAAGAACGAGGAGTCCAACTAAAACGATCAAGATGATCAGAAAAACGAGGGCTCCCGAATCGCCGGCTTTCTCTTTCGCCGCGACATAAGTGACCGCAAAAATGCCAAGGATTACCGCGAACGGTATCGCCGCGATCCACATGATAACGGACACGATCCCGACATCGATGAGAGCTGCGCAAATGCGACGCCCCACTGGCGCCGGCGCCAGACGAATTTTTACGCCTTCGATAAACTCGTGTGATGGGGCCGCCGCTGAAGCCGCGGCGACAGAAGCGCCTGTGTCGGGAGTCATAGCCGTCTCTCTCAAAAGATGTTGCTGGCTACAATTCTCTCAAATGATTTGGAGGGATGACAGCGGGAACCCGGGTCCGTCTCAGAAATGGACCCTTTCGATGTTGATGGAAATCCCGACGCATCATAAATGCATTGAAATGAGAGGACTCACACAGCAGCATGGCTCGCAATATCCGTTCTCCGGACGCGGTCACCTACCACTCGCAAAGAGTTCGGATTACAAGTCTGTTTCCTTCTGAGACCTGGACGTCGAGCTTCGCCCGATGATCACTTCAAAACCATCAACACTCAACTGGGCCACTTCACAACGCGACTCTCGAAAATCAAATCATGCAACGCGCGCTTGTCTTCGCGGAAGCCTGCGATAAGAAAGCCGATGAGCAGGATCGCGCCCGAGATGAATTTGCCGACGGATTCCCGGAGGAAGGCCCGCGTGTAATTGAGATTGCGATGGGTTCCGGTCTCGACGATGCGTAATCCCAGAAGCATCTTGCCGGGGCTCGCCCCTTTCTCCGAATAGAACCAGCCGTAGTAGAAGTAGATCACCACGAGCCTTGAGAGAAGCGAGATGGGTTCGGGAAACGGCAGAAAGAAAAGCGCAAAACCAAGTCCAAAGCTGAGAACACCCGCGATGGATCCAACGATGATGGTGTCGATCACGAATGCAAGCCACCGAACCCAAAAGCCTGCGGCAACCAACGTCACCGCGAGGCCTTCGGCAGGAGGCCCGCCCAACGTTCTTCTCGCCGACTCGGTGGACGCAGCTGCAGGAGGAATCGGCGGAGCTCCGTATTCGACTCCCTCGTCATTCATTTCGTGGTTTGAAGCTTTGCTACTGGATGAAGCCTCTTCACTTCCCGACTGTGCCTTCTGCTTCGCTAAGTACCGCTCAAGGGGCGTGAGCTCGCCGTCAGCGGAAGATTTGTCAGAGTTGCCTTTGAAAGGATTTTTGGGATCATTGCCATCCGTCATGCCGGCAACTCTAAGCCCTCCCGCACGCGATGACAATCGCAGACGGCCCAACGTCACCAAATTTTCAATTTCGAGCGGGGGCTTCGACCCGTGCTTCAGCGGCCTTCGACGGATAGGAACATCACTGACCCGAGGCGTAGGCGGAATACGTGACGATGATCAAAAAGATGAGAAAGAAAACTCCAGCGAATTTTAAGAGTGCTGCCGAAACTTTCATCTCACCTCCGCAACTGCCGACCCGTTCTCCAAAAAATCGACATCCGCTGGAGCAGACGTCTTTTCAAATCTTCGGCGAACAAAGCTAGACGCTCAAGAGCTAAACCAAATTTTATTAGTTTACTTACAAAGGCGCTCCGAGCCCCGTCTCAATCTGAGATTGTTCCAAGGCCCACGAGTTTGAAGGCGCATTGCCTAATTGACCTCATGACGATTTTGAAGCTCAGGGCAAAACCCTTAGAGTCAAATTTCGCTAAATCGGATTGGCGCGCTGAAGCGCCTAACTTGGCCATTTAACGGTTTTGGAGGAGTTTGGAGATGGATCCTATCCAACAACTTTTACGAACTCTCGATAACGTGGCTCAGCGTTTGGATACCGCGTTTCGCGAGGATCTCGTCAAGTCTCAAGAGGACGCTAGGATTCTCGCCAAACAAACAATGCTTTTCGCACGGGATCGTCTTCAGCTCGCGCACGAAATCAGCGTCGAGGTTAAAGGAGAAGCCGCATTACTTGCGCGTAGGTTGAAAACGCATCTTGAGAGTGCGGAGTTTGAAGCTCAGCTCGATAGCTTAATCGATCGTGCCGATGGACGTAGCTCGTTTGGTCAGCAACAAAAGTCCAAGGGGTCGGCGCAAACTTCGAAGTGGTTCGCACTTGTTCATACCTCGCTTTATAAGGATCCGCTCAGCTTTTCAGATGAGGACATCAAGCGAGAACGTCGTGAGCGCATCGGGCAGAAGATCTATTTTCTCCTCCACCACTATCGTACTAGCATTGCAGATTCCGCGCAGACGGGAGCACTCATCGGCCGCGCGTTTGGTTCGCGGATGGCGTGGAAATTCGCGGTCGTTGCCGGCGGACTAAAACTCGCGTCGCTCCTTGGCGCCAAAAAGATTTTTGAGAAGGAAGCCGGTTCATCAACGGAGCTTTGAAAGTTCCGCGTCTGTCAGCGGTGTAGGATGAAGCGATTCGTGTTGTTCACGAACCTCCGCCTGGCGAAGTGCATCTTCATTCGTTTCTACTAACGCAAGCGGCAAGAGTGAACCCTCTACACGCTGGGTAGGGCGACCCGCAAAGACGTAACGGCTGAAGAATTCATTGAGATTTTTCTGAGCGCTCGTCTCGAGAAACCACCAAAACTCGTCCGTTGTTACGAGGCTGTACCGATATCGGCGGGCGAAGGTTTCGAGGTGAGCCTTCAATCCGCCGGAATCTTTGAAAAGAAGATCGAGTTCAGCAAGGAATGAAGCGCCATCGGAGTAAGAATTTGTCGGCGTCGAGCGCTGGAAGCGTGAAAGACCCCCAAGCTGCGTGGGATCCCGCTGCAAAAGTCTCGAAGCACGTGGATAACCTAAGTCTCTCCAGCGAGCGATGGCTTCATCGATCCAACCCGATCGGCCGTCGGCAGGCATTACACTTCGTGCGAACCAGGAATGGAGAAGTTCATGACCTAAGCTTGCGAGGCTCGTGATCGTAGCACCGGCGTACTCCATTCCCCCAGAGGACGTGCCCATGTAGGCAACAAAACGGAGATGCGGATAGGGGCCGAAGTCACGCTCAAGCTCGCGAAAGAGTGCCGGTAAACGACGGCTGGCTTGATTCACAAGGCTTGCGCTCGTTGAGTAGACGACGACGGGAATTTTCGTAGCGCGCCCTTGGATCTCAAATTCATTCACCGACAACGCGCGATTCGTCAGGTGCACAAAAAACGACGACGAAGTGAATTCCCGAGGGTACTGAATGCGCCACGCGGTCTGCGACAGTTCTTCGACCGAGCCATTTGCAAAAACCCGATGCTCAGACTTTGCATTGAGCACCTCCAGTTGGAGCGTCATCTCGAATTTATCTTCTTCGAAACTGGAAGGTCCGTAACGTTCGAAAAAGCGCCCGGTTAGATCGGCCATGTCGGAGAGAAATCCGACACCACCGCCCGCGAACGACGCGCGCCCTGGCGGAAGCTCATACTCGATAATCAACTCGCGCGTGTCGTTCGCCGGAAGTTCGATCTCCAAAGCCACAAGCGAATTCAATCGATCCGGATCCTTTAGGAACTCAACTGCGATTGTTTGTCCGGAGATGGACGCCCCTAAAACGGGAGCCTCGAGGAGGAGGTAAGGTCGTCCGGCTGCGGTGGTTTGAAAACGAATCGTGGATCGGCCGATGGCCTTAGATGAAGAAACGTCGAAGGTGATCGCAAGATGCTGCGTCTGAAAATCCATGGCGGCGTACTGTCGCCCAGAGGAGTAAAAGCTTTTGCTAAGAAGACCGCGAGGCTTGTAATTCGGATCTGTCTGCCCGATCCCAGGTGGGGCGGGAGAAATCGGGTCTCCAGGCTCCCCTCCATCGCCGAAATCTGCTTCCGCAGCGGGTGGCGTTCCTGGCGGAGCGCAGGCGGAAATCGCACCTACCGCGAGCCAAAAGCTGACGAAAATCGCGCCCCAGTGCCGTGAATAGGGACGCCACTTGCAGCCTGAGCCGCGCCTTCGCCCCGAAGGACGCAAGGCTTTAATCATCTCGTCATCTTTCATCTGCTTACTATTCCAGCACATAACACGGCCATTATCAGTTGGGCGAATGTCTGGATTTCTCCGTTCGCCTTTCCATGATTGGCACCGAGCTTGCTCTTCCTACCGCCAGTCACGGGAGTCCGACGCTTCTTCGGCGGACTCGATCTTGGAATCTGCGGTACGTAGGGAGACGAAGATGAACTCAGCCGACCTCTCGGCCACTTCGATAGTTGCGCCGCTGGCGCCGCACGCGCGGCCTTCGGCAACTCCGTCACCACGCCTCGTCTGCACAAACTCTCTTCTGGCCATCAACAAATATCTGGCGACCGCTCTCTCGGCTGCGGGCTTTGCTTTCTCGCTGATGACCAAAGATGACTTCTTCGCGTATATCGGCTTTGCGATGGCGCTTCTTGCAAGTGCGGCGAGCTTCCTTCAATCGGGTTTGATTCGTTTGAAACCCTCTGCTCGAATCTTCGCGATCCTGCACGCGTGTTTTAGTTTATTTTCGGTCTTCCTTCCCCTCGCCGCTTTGGCTTTAGCGGAACTCTTTTCCGAGCGCACGGTGCGGGCTTTTGCCGCAAGCTCGCCTCCCTTCTCTGGGATGTCTTCTGGGGCGTCTTCTGGGGCGTCTTCGGGGACCTTTCCTGAAGCCGATCAAAAAATTCGTCGCATGTACCGGGCAACCGCGATCGTCTTTGCGAGCGTGTTCGTGATCTTGCTTTTAACTCCTCACACTCTGCGGATGATTCGAAGCTTATGACTACAGGTCTTATGAACGTCCTAAATGGTCTGTCTGCTCTTGCGCTCTTCCACGCAGCCTCTTCCGCCATCTTCTTTGCGGGCTATTTCGTTACCAATCGCGAGAGCCTCGGTTTAACGGGTTTCGGTTTTCTTGTTTGCGCGGGGATCACCCTTTTTGCGTACAAAAATCTGCACACTCGGAGTCTTGAGGCTTGCCTGGATTCACTCGATTCGAATCCTGGCCACGTGGAGATCGCGCTCCTCGCATCGCGCCTATATCTGAAAGAAGGCGAAACGGAGAAAAGCGAAGAACTCCTGGCGCAGCACCTCGGAAAACGCCTCTCGGCCCTGAAGGAAATGAAGCCCTAAACAGCTCCGATTTTTCCCATCCTAATCTGCACGTAAAGGCAGATTGAACTGAACGCGCCGTTGACGATTTCTCGATGGCCGTGCGAGGATGCTGGGCCTATGGAAAATCAATCGGGTGCTCAATCTAGTCAGATCATTTCATCGAATCATGAGGTCGCAACGCTTGCCGGGGGCTGCTTCTGGGGTATGGAAGATCTCATCCGCAAACTGCCGGGCGTGCTCAACACGGAAGTTGGCTACACGGGAGGATCCCTCGTTAATCCGACTTACCAACACGTCAAGCGCGGCGATACAGGGCATGCCGAATCGATCCAAATCACTTTCGACCCGAAGCGGGTGAGCTTCGAAGAAATTTTGCACTTCTTCTTTCGAATGCATGATCCCACAACGGCAAATCGCCAAGGCAACGATCGCGGAACACAATATCGCTCCGCCATTTTCTTCCACTCCGATGCGCAACGCGAAACCTCAGCGAAGTTGAAAGAGCTTGCATCTCAAAAGTGGAAGGCGCCCGTCGTCACCGAAATTGTTCCCGCCACGACGTTTTATCCGGCTGAGGACTACCATCAAGACTACCTCGAGAAAAATCCCGACGGTTACACCTGCCATTTCATGCGGGAGTGGTGAAAGCCGTGCCGATTCAAAGCTGGTTCCCGACGAGCGTCTACCTTGAGAATTTGCAGAAGGAAGGACTTCAGAAGTTCAACCGCGAACTTCTCGAACAATGCTACCTTGTTCGCGATACGGACGAAGAAGGCCAGGACTGGTCAGCTTCCCACTACATCCACGGGTATACATCGTACGGATCGATCACGGATCTCCACCGGCGCTTTCCGCACTTTGAGGAGCTTGCGCAGAAGATCGATCGACACGTCCGAAAGTTCGCGCGCCATCTCGATATGGATCTGGAAGAGGGTCGCTTGGAAATGACAAGCTGTTGGATCAACATCATGCCGACAAACACGGCGCACTCGTCGCACTTGCACCCGCTCTCAGTTCTGAGCGGGACTTACTACGTAAGTGTTCCTAAGGGCGCGAGCTCTATCAAGTTTGAGGATCCGCGGCTGTCGCAGATGATGGCCGCTCCTCCGAAGCTTTCGAGCGCGAAGCTCCGCAATCAACTTTTTATTTCGATGGAGCCGAAGGCCGGACAAGTCGCTTTATGGGAAAGCTGGCTTCGCCACGAAGTCCCCCCGAACGCGAGCCGGGAAGACCGGATTAGTGTGAGCTTTAACTACCGCTAGAACTGGTCCAGTTGACTGTTGATGGCTTCAAACATCGCGTCGGAACCTTGAAACCAGCGTGATTTCGGGAGTTTCACTAATCCCAGTCGATCATCAACATTATAAGGGACCACTTCCGGAGGGTTCAGGTTCAATCCAAACCCCGCCCTCCCGCGCCGAGACCACCGAGACCCCCAGCTGGTTTGCGAGATAACTTGCCGTGAGCGCCTGAACGCCCAAAGTCAGCTGCAAGTGTACGCTGACGAGCTCTTTTAGATCGTCTTCCGATAAGAAAGCTTCGCTGGGAAAACCTAGGCTCTTCTTCAGCTCGTCGAAATTTGGGATTTGGTAGGCCGCACCCTCGTAGCCCTGAAGATCACTGGCGATCGCGATCGCTTCGTCATCCGTCAGCAGTCCCTGCTGCACACGCGAGAGAAGGTCGTTCGTGATCGACACGTTCGCCTCGCTACTTGCCGGGTCCGCGGATTTCATCCGCGCCACAAGCCCCTGCTCGGGCACCGTGATCATCTCCATCGCTCGATGGGGCGCCCGAAGCACGCAGCTTCCCCCCATCGTGGCAACGCACGACGGGTCCGCTATCGACGGCGTTTTTACCACGACCGTTGGATTCGGTCCGTGTGCGTGAGCCGGCGCCATTCCCAACAACTGCATGGTTGCGAGCGCCGCCAAAAGAAAATTCCCCCACCCGCTCCGCGGGCTGAGCTTGCTCTCAAGTTGTACTTTCACGTCGATACCCCTTTTTCACCCTCGCTAGTTGCCCCGATATTCCTATCGGATCATCGCCCTCGCTTCCCCAGAAAGCGCGAACGATCGTCTTCCAAGCACAACGCAGTACAAGCGCAGTGCCACATGCGAGCACCCTTTCATTTTCACGAGACGCAAGTGTCAGGATTTTTGGCAGTAAGGTTTTCAGAATTTCGGGCGCGAAACGTCGCCCACGGCTAAGCCAGCGCGTTATGCGGCGTTTTGGCAATGCGGTTGATGCGACACTCTTCGCCTCTCACGATGGAAAACTTTCCTGGCGCTTCGTTGCCGACGAGAAAGTTCTCGACTAGAGTGGGTTCTTTCATCGGAAAGGATGTGAAGTCACCATGGCAGAGGCGCAATCGACACCTTCATCCACCCGTCAAACTGCGGCTCGCCGCCAGATCGTGGCGACGGCGGCACTTCCCTACGCCAACGGGCCTATTCACCTAGGTCACTTGGTGGAATACCTCCAAGCCGACTTTTGGACCCGCTTTCAAAAGATGCGCGGTCACGACTGCGCATACATCTGCGCCGACGATACGCACGGTACGCCGATCATGGTGAAAGCGCGTGAGCTCGGATTAAAACCCGAAGATCTGATCGCGCGTTGGCACGCAGATCACTTTAAAGATTTCTCTGACTTTGGAATCAAGTTCGACATTTACTCATCCACAAACAGCGATGAGAACCGTCAGCTTGCGGAAGAGTTCTACATCAAGATGCGCGATCAAGGGCACATCGAGGTCCGCAAAATCCAGCAGCTCTACTGTGAGCACGATAAGATGTTCCTTCCGGACCG
>SYLX01000212.1 GCA_005808505.1 Bdellovibrionales bacterium
CCGTCCATGACGTCGACATGGATCCAATCCGCGCCGGCTTTGGTGACGCGTTCGATTTCTTCCGCAAGTCGCGCGAAGTCTGCTGAAAGAAGACTCGGCGCAATCAGAAACTCTGACGTGGGTGCAGTACCTGTTACATTCTCTGGTACGTTCTTTGGCATCTCGATTTTCCCCTCGCTCGTACTCATGCGAATCCCGCGGGCGCGCGACCCGACGGATCCGATAAGGATCAGCTGGGGGTCATTGTGCGTCGAAGCTCTCGCCGACTTTGAGAGGATAACCTCGCAAGTAATCGGAGACGGTTTGCCTTGATCGGGACTCAGGCTGAACTTCTAACACTTCGAGAATGCCTTGGCCACAGGCGACTTGAAAGCTCTGGGAAGTGACGTCTACAATTTGGCCTGCTGACGCTTGGCGCGCCTCGTTTGAAACGACGCGTGTCTTGTGGACCTTGAGCATCTGACCAGCGCGAACCGTATAGGCGGAAGGCCCCATCGCAAGCCCGCGGATCCGATTGAAGATCGTGCGGGCCGGCAACCTCCAGTCAATGCGCGCTTCGGCTTTGTCGATCTTGGGCGCAATGGTGACGAGCGACTCATCCTGCGGAACGGGTTGTAAATTCCCGCGCAGATAATCCATGTATTCGATATGCAAGAGATCAGCGCCGAGAACTTTCAACTCATCATGGAGTTGCATGGCATCCATCTCCTCGGTCAGCGCAAGCCTACGAATCCCGAGAACGGGTCCTGCATCGAGCTTCTTCACCACGATCTGCAAGGCGACGCCGGTTTCGGTGTCGCCTTCCATGATTGAGCGTTGAATCGGTGCAGCTCCACGCCAACGTGGGAGCAGACTTCCGTGAACGTTGACGCAACCATGAGGGAAAAGATCCAAAAACTTTTGCCCGAGAATCTGGCCGAAGGCGACGACCGCCGCACTCTCGGCACCGAGGCTTGCAATCTGATCGCGAAACTCTTGGGTGTTCACCGTTTCGGGAGTGAAGACTTTGAGACCATGTTGAAGCGCTAGTTCTTTTACCGGTGATGCTTTCAGCTGCATCTTCCGACCGGCAGGCCGATCGGGCTGAGAAACCACGCCAACGATTTCGAAATGATCGTCTTCGATCAAACGCCGGAGGCTCGCGACGGCGAACTCCGGCGTACCGAGAAAGAGAATGCGGACTTTGCTCATGCGGGCGAGCTTACTTCGATCCTGCCGCTGTGGCAGCTTCTTTAGCAGCCTTGCGACGCGCACGTACTTCTTGGCGCTCTTCAACGACTTCTTCCGCCGTTGGATAGCCGTGCTTCTGAATGCGCGTTTTGATACGGTTTGATTTCAAGAAGCTCAAGCGGTCAATGAAGAGCTTGCCTTCGAGATGATCCATTTCGTGTTGCAAGCAGATGGCAAGTAGACCATCCGTTTTGATCGTGTACTCTTCGCCTTTGAAGTTGAGGCCTTTGACTTCCACGTATTTGTTGCGATCAACAGTTTCGTAGAAACCAGGTACGCTTAAGCAACCTTCTTCGTAAGTCGTCTTCTCACGCGCGACCGTGATTTCGGGATTGAAGATCACGATGGGCTGGTCGACTTGACGCTCGAGTTCCGTCATTCCGTCGAGCACGATGTTGCCGTCTTCGTCGCGCGGACGAGTGTCGATGACGAGCAAACGAACCGACTCACCGACTTGGGGTGCAGCTAGTCCGATGCCGTTTTCTGCGTACATGGTCTCGATCATGTTCGTCGCAAGCTCCTGGAGCTTAGGCGTGACTTCTTTTACCGCTTCGCCTTTTTTGCGGAGTCGAGCATCTGGGAATTTCAAGACTTCGAGAACCATAGAACACCTTCCGGTCGTAGGGGCCGACGCGAGGATTCGCAGGGGTCGGCCACTCACCTATTTGAAGGTCCAGTTTACCCGAAAAATGGGCGGAGCGAAAGGAAGCCCGGTCAATTCCTCAACTGGCGCACTTAATTGCAGTTGGTATTGAGAAACTGCCTAGGTACGGGACTCGAAAGAAGCCAGAATCTTGAATTTTTTCCCGTATTTACGAGGGCAAACCCAGGCCGCCATCTGCAGCAAAGTAGCCCAGCTTAACGCTTTAGCCGCATTAAAAACACCGCCGACAACCCCACCATCGCCATGTTCGGAAGCCAAACCGCGATCATGGGAGGGAGCGTGCCGTGTCGGGCCATGATGATCCCCGAGTTGTAGGCAGACCAGTAGAAGAACGCCAAAATGATGGTCGCACCCACGTTGAACGCGGCTCCACCCGCTCGCTGGCGGGTCACGCTAAACGGAACTCCGAGAAACGACATCACGAATGCGGCAAACGCGAAGCTGAAGCGCGCGTGGTAATCGACCTCATAAAGGAGTGTGTCGAGACCCGCTTCTTTGTTGCGCGAGATGAAACGACGAAGCTCGGCCAAGCTAAGAGTGTCGGTGCTCTGCGAGCTTTTTTGGATGTCCGCCGTATCCTCGGAAACCGAGATCGTCTTCGCAGTAAAATCCTGAGTGAGCGGAACGCTCGTATCTTTGGAAAAGAGAGTGACCGTGCCTTTCGTAAGCTCCCAAGTTGAACCTTGGAGTTTCACATCCTGTGCGGTGATCATCTGGATGAGCTGCCACGCACTGTTGAAGTAATACATCGTCAGACCTTGCGCGGTCCCTTTGTCGGCCTGCAGAGTCTTGATGTTAAAGAGCACGTTCCCCGATCGGTACCAGATCTTTTGGTTCTTCACGGTCGAATACAGACCTGGCTGATTGCGAATCTCCACGAACAAGACGTAATTTTTCTGTTGGTTCACGATCGGGAGAAGTCGGTCATTCAACCAGAAGGCGATCGAAGAGATTAAAACAACGAGGACCAAGATCGGCGTTGCGATTCGCGCAAGGCTCATCCCGGAGCTGAACAAAGCGACAAGTTCGTTCGAACGGCTCAAGGCGCTCAGCGTGAAGATAGTGCCCATCAAACAAGCGACCGGCAGCATCAGGTAGATCTGCGACGGCGTGAAGAGAAGGTAGTACTTGATGATGGCTTCAGCAGAAGCTTTGTACTGCGCGATCTCGGCCATGTAGTTGATCGCGATGTAAAGCGTAACGAAGACGATCAGACCGCCAGCGAAGAACGTGAGAAAGATTTTGGAGATGTAGCGGTCGATGATTTGCAGCATTGCGTTCCGCTATCGTAGTGGGGTGCTTCGTAACTCGTCAAATAGCGCCTCATGATGTTCGACTTTTGGCTCTGCTCGCGACCCGAGTGTTCTTGACTCGACCCTCTAAAAATCGTTAACTCAGAACAATGGCATTACGCGTCTTACTCGCCGACGAGAGCACCACGATCAAAAAAGTCATGCAGCTCGCGCTGCAAGATTTTGCAGTCGAGGTCAAAGCGGTTCACGTTGGCGTCGACGTGGTCGAGGTCGCGAAGTCCTTTGAGCCCGACATCATCTTCGTCGATGTGTTGCTGCAAAAGAGAAACGGTTACGAAGTTTCGGCCGAGATCAAACGCGAACACCGCTTGAGCGATATTCCCGTCGTGCTCATGTGGAGTTCGTTCATGGACCTAGACGAGGGTCAAGCCGATCAATCCGGCGCCGATCGTCGTTTAGAAAAACCATTCGACGTCGAAAACCTCCGGCAGATCGTGCTCGAGCTCGTTCCAAAAACGCGATCGCAACGTCTTGCGCACTTCTTAAAATTCCCCGACTCGTTCGCCGAGCCGTTGCGCAAGGAAGAGAAGACCAAAGAAAAGCAGGCCGAAAAGCAGCCCGAACCAGTTCGCGCTACTCCGCCTCCGACTGCCGCTCCTTCAAGCGCTCGCCCCGCGCAACCGAGTCCATCCAGTTCGGCGACCGCTACGAAAACTCCCACCCGCGATGTGGAGGCAACGAAGCCGCCGCCACTACCACCACGCGAAGAACCCAAGCCGTTTCGTGGACTCAAGCCTCAAGATAAAGTCGAGCAAGAAAAACCTCAGCGGCGTGAACCAGAAGATCCTGCGACTTCGGCTAACTGGAACATGGAGAGCTTCGACGACATCGGTCGCTTTCATGAAGAAGCCGAAGCTAACTCCGCGCAAGACGACGACGCGGACGCCAACGACGATGAAGGATTCGAACAGTTCCGCATTACCCCTCCGGCCCGCACGACGGCCAAGCCGATGGGTCGTTCGTTAACGAAACCGTCGATGGCTCGCGATCCCCAAAAAGATGCCGACGAAGACGGCGATGAATCCGCAAACGAGCCTGCCGCGACGGATGATCGTGACCCGTGGTCACATCAGGATCTTTCACGTTTCAAACTGGATTTGCCTCCTGTTTCGGTTGAGAACGAAGACATCGAGATAGATCTCGACATCCCGGAGCGGGATCAGCCATCAAAAGACTTCTTGATGCGAAAGCCAGCCGGCGTTCAGAAAAACCAGGCAAAGCCGGCTTCTCGCGACGAAGGTACAAAGACGGGTTTCACGAACAAGATGCAGCGCCCGCCGCTTGCACTCGACGATTATTCCTCGATTAACGCAAAGCCTGTTCCCTCCGCGCGTGACGAGAAAATCGACGACGATTTCGGTCAGGAAGTCGATCTCGAGTTTGATACGGAAGAGCGATCCAAAAAGCCTCAGCTACGCCGCTCGATCGATGACGACATTCCTTCATTCGGCACCGACGATCTTCCAGCCGCATCGCTCGAGCTCGAAGCAGAAGATCTCGAAGATGAAGTGAGTGCTCCTGTTGACACCGATTACCGCCGTTCTGCTAAACCAATGGCGGAACAAAGCGGGAGCCGCGAGCAACGCGGCTCAACTTCGACGGGCTCACAGCGTCGGGCCCCGGTTCCAAGCCTTGGTGATGACGACACAGATGATTTAGCGATCGGCGGAGCTGTTCCTCAGCTAAGCCCGGAGCGTCTTGAAGAAATCATCCGCGCGCAGAGCCGCGAGATTATCGAAGCCGTCGTTCGCCGCGTGGTTCCCGATCTCGCTACCGACATGATTCGCGAGGAGCTGCAACGACTGCTCGAAGATACGGGTGGTGGTTCCAGAGGCGATGCAAGAAGGGATAGACAGAGATGACATTGATCGATTTGATTCAGGCCGCTCTCCGCGAAGACATGCCACGAGGCGACTTAACGACAGACTCTCTTGCATTGGCCCCGCGTTTTGGCCAAGCCCGTCTGATCGCGAAAGAAGATCTCGTTCTCTCCGGAACTCTCGCCTTTGAACAAACAATGCTTTCGCTAGATCCCGGTTGCAAAGTGCAATGGCACTTCAAGGAAGGCGACGCCGTTTTGAAAAAGCAGATCATCTGCCACATCAACGGTGACTTGATCCAAGTTTTGAAAGCGGAGCGCGTCGCGCTCAACTTCATCGGCCACCTCTCGGGGATCGCGACGCTCACGCGCCGTTTTGTTGATCAGATCGCCCACACGACGACGAAAATTCTCGATACTCGTAAAACTCTCCCTGGCTACCGCGATCTTGAGAAAAAGGCTGTTTCCCACGGTGGCGGTCATAACCACCGTTACAACCTAAGCGATGCGATCTTGATCAAAGACAATCACATCCTGGTTGCGGGTGGACTCTCGAAAGCCGTCGAGCGGATCCGTGAGCACACGCGCGAGCGCATTGAAGTCGAATGTTCGAATCTCGACGAGGTGAAAGAAGCAGTTGCGATGGGCGTCGAGCGGATCCTCCTAGACAACATGTCGAACGACATGCTCAAAGCGTCGCTCGCTCTCATTCCGAAAGAAACCGAAACGGAAGCAAGCGGCAACATGTCGGTTGACCGTGTGAAGTCTGTCGCTGAGCTCGGCGTTAGCTACATCTCTGTCGGTGCGATCACGCACTCGGCCCCCACGGCCGATGTTAGTCTTCTCTTCGACTGGCAAGAGTCGGAGATGCCCGCAATATGAAGCCGGGCGTTTACGAGTGGACCTCATCGTGGGCGCTCGAGAAACGTTTGAAAATCTGGGCCTCACCTGAGGCCGGTTCGACCAACACGATCGCAAAAGACGATACAAAAATCGAAATTCGCCCACACCTCGCAGCGGGCGAGCTCGTATCGGCACCCACTCTTTATCTGACGCAAAAACAAGTACAAGGGCGCGGACGAGGCGATCACGTTTGGACGATGGCCGAAGGTAGCTCCATTTGCTCGTGGAGCTTTGCCGTAGCGCGCGTTCCGCAGCCGATCTTCTCGGCACTTGTGGGACTTGCGCTTTACGAAGCGGCTTTAGGGATTTGGCCCGAAATCGCATTCAACGTGAAGGCGCCCAACGATCTTTTCATCGAACGCCTTAAGACCGCAGGAATTTTGATCGAGACCGTCGATCAGGGACGCGAAAAAAGAACCGTCATTGGCGTTGGTTTTAACGTGTTCGCAAAGCCTCCTGCATTAGACACGGCGACTTGCCTCGCCGATCACACGAGGAATCTTCAAGAGTCGGATTGGCGAAGTTTTCTGGACTCCTGGTCGCAAAAGCTCGAAACCGCCGTGCGGGAGGGTTTGAACGAGCGCCTTTCGATGAGCGCAACCGAACGCCTCAAGGTTGCACTCAATCGGCATCCCCTCTTGAAAGAACCCATTCTTCGCGTGGACGATCGTGGTCAACTTCACTCCGCTTCGCGCATCGTTCATTGGCACGAGCTTTAAGTTCCGCTACAACCTCTCCCAAGAGGTTTTAAATGAAAGCTTTGGTTGGGTTCGTACTCATCTCCGTCATCGCGCTTGTGATCTCGCTTGCCGTTTATCTTGGAGCCTTTAAAGAGGTTGAGATCCGGACCGAAGAGCGCGGCCCGTACCGCCTTGCTACGAAAGCTCACAGCGGCGCCTATCACAAAATCGTGCCGGCCATCGAAGAGGTTGAGCGCTGGGCCGTAAAAAACGATGAGCCCTGCCAGATCAGCTACGGCGAATACATCGATGATCCGAATGTCGTGGAAGAAGATCGCTTACGCAGTAACGGCGGCTGCGTCGTTCAAAAAGACTGGACTGGAAAAATGCCCGAGGGGCTTGCATACCGCGAACTACCTCGTCGCCTCTACGTGATCGCGATTTTTTACGGCGCGCCCTCAATCGGCCCCCAAAAAGTTTATCCGAAAGTTCGGGAGTACATGGAACAGCAAGGTCTTGTTCTCGATGCGCCCGTGATCGAAATGTACGAGCGTCTTCCCGAACAGAAGCTGCGGACGATCTACCACTTCCCTACCCGCAAAAAATAAAAGGGAGATCTTTCGATCTCCCTTCTTGATGCTAGTTGTTTGATTCGCGCTTAGTTCGCACGAAGCTGGCGGAGCAAGTTCAAAGCGCTTCCCGCTTGGAACCACTTGATCTGCTCAGCATTGAACGTGTGCTTAAGCTCGATCGTTTCTTTCTTGCCATCCGCGTGGGCGATCTCGAGCATGAGATTTTTGCCCGGCGCGAATGTCGAAAGACCACGAAGAGTCACGCGATCATCTTCTTTAATCTTCTCGTAGTCGCTCGCGTTTGCGAACGTAAGCGGAAGGGCGCCCTGCTTCTTCAAGTTCGTCTCGTGAATACGTGCAAAGCTCTTCGTGATCACCGCAACTCCACCGAGGTGGCGCGGCGACATCGCTGCGTGCTCACGGCTTGATCCTTCGCCGTAGTTATCGTCACCGATGATGACCCACTTTTGACCCTTAGCTTTGTAAGCGCGTGCGACTTGCGCGAACTCGAGATTCGCTTCGCCGGTCAGAACGTTCTTACCTTGACCAATTTGATTCGAGAAGGCGTTGGTTGCACCTAAGAGCATGTTGTTCGAGATATTGTCGAGGTGACCGCGATACTTCAGCCACTTGCCTGCAGGTGAGATGTGATCCGTCGTGCACTTGCCTTTTGCTTTACAGAGGACGACGAGATTCTCCATCGCGTCTTTCCCATCCCACTTCGCAAACGGCTCAAGAAGCTGCAAACGATCGCTTGTCGGCGCAACCGCTACGGTTGCCGAGCGACCGGCCGGTGCCTGATAACCCTCGGGATCCGGCTCGAAACCTTTTGCCGGAAGCTCATCCGCTTGAGGCGGCTCAAGCTTGAACTTCTTTCCGTTCGGAGCCTGAAGCTCGTCAGTGATCGGGTTGAAGTCGACGCGACCCGCGATTCCGAGAGCCATGACGAGCTCGGGGCTTCCGATGAACGCAAGCGTTTCCGGGTTATCGTCTTGGCGACCGCGGAAGTTACGGTTGAAGCTCGTTACGATCGTGTTCGCTGTTCCTTTTTGGTAGTCGTCACGTTTCCACTGACCGATGCAAGGTCCACAGGCGTTTGCCATGACCGTAGCACCAACCGAGTTGAACGTTTGCATCTGACCGTCGCGGCTGATCGTGTTCTGAATTTGCGTGGAGCCTGGAGAAACGAGGAACTGCTGCGGCATCTTCATGCCGTTTGCGAGCGCTTGTTTCGCAACGAAAGCGGCGCGACCGATATCTTCGTACGAAGAGTTCGTGCAAGAACCGATGAGGGCTGCCGAAAGCTTTGTGCCCCAGTTGTTGGCTTTTGCTTCTTCCGCCATCTTCGAAATCGGACGAGCGATGTCAGGAGAGTGAGGTCCTACGAGGTGCGGCTCAAGCGCCGAGAGATCGATCTCGATCACTTGATCGAAGAACTTCGCGGGATTCGCCGTCACTTCCGCATCCGCCGACAAAAGGTCTTTGTTCTCGTCAGCGAGCTTCGCAAGTTGAGCGCGATTTGTGATTTTGAGGTAAGCGCCCATGCGATCGTCGTAAGGGAAGATCGAGCAAGTCGCACCGAGCTCCGCACCCATGTTGGTGATCGTAGCTTTGCCGGTTGCGGAGATGGAAGCGCAGCCTTCGCCGAAGTACTCGACGATCTTATCAGTTCCACCTTTTGTCGTGAGGATTCCGAGAAGTTTCAAGATGACGTCTTTACCCGAAGTCCACCCGTTCATTTTACCTTTGAGATGAACGCCGATGAGCTGGGGATTTTTCACTTCCCACGCGAGTCCTGCCATAACGTCGGAGGCATCCGCACCGCCTACACCGCAAGCTACCATGCCTAAGCCGCCGGCGTTGGGCGTGTGCGAGTCGGTCCCGATCATGAGACCGCCCGGGAAGGCGTAGTTCTCAAGGACAACTTGGTGAATGATGCCGGCGCCAGGTTTCCAGAAGCCGATGTTGTAACGAGACGAAGCCGTTGCGAGGAAGTCGTAAACTTCGCGGTTTTCGTTGGTCGCCGTTTTCATGTCGGCGTCCGCATTGACGTGCGCGCGGATCAAGTGATCGCAGTGAACTGTTGAAGGGACAGCGGCTTCATCGCGGCCTGCAAGCATGAACTGGAGCATCGCCATCTGCGCTGTCGCGTCTTGCATCGCTACGCGGTCGGGACGCAAAAGCAAAAAGCTTTTTCCTCGGTTCAACTCTTGTCCTTGGGGATCGTCCAAGTGACCGAAGAGCACTTTTTCCGCAAGTGTGAGCGGACGATTCAAACGAGTGCGTACGGTCTTCAACCGCTCGCGGCTTGTCTCGTAAACCTTTTTGACCATTTCGGGAGTCGTTTCGATTTTCGCCATAAAAGAGGAAACTCCAAGGTAAGAGCCATCCTCGCCCCGAGGCTGCGGAACCCCTTCGCGATCGACGTCATGAGGACTGACGCGACAAGAAGGAAGCACTAGACATGAACAGCGAAGCGAAAGATGTGGTTATTGAAAGCCTTCTGAGAATAGTCATTATGTCACGGAACGACAAGGCCCGGCCAAACGCGTTAGGCTCGCGAGAGGGTCTAGAGCCAGAGCTTTAGGTTTAACGAGTTTGTCGCGCTGGTTTTGATCCGCGCGCGGGAGAGGCTGGTCCTTTGACTTCCGGGATCGGTCCCAACTCGCACTTCTTTGTGATGCGGTGATTGAGGTTCGCGATCTTCTTGGCCATGAAACGGCAAGCCGAGCAGTTTACCGTCTGCACATCCGCTCGATCGGTCGCATCGCTGATGCCGCTTCCGCAAACCTTCTGGAAGTTATCGATCTCACGATTCCACTTTTCGCGAATGCCTGGCTGTTCGAGATTGAGAAAATCGTGAAGTCGTTTGTCTGCCGGAAAAGCCTCTTCGCAACGCTTCGACATATCGGATTTTGCAGCGACGCAAATCGGCGACCCGTCGGCTTGCACCCCGTAGTACATAGGGTTGCAAAGTCCGGTGCCTTTTTCCCGACATCTCAAAGGCTTTCCTTCCTTGATTTGGCAGCGACCCGGGGCGAAACAAAATTCGAAGACCGCGGAGCAGTTGCCAGGTGCTCGTTTCCCGCCGCGGTACTGGCTCCAGTTTCCACCGATATTGCAGGCTTTTACAGCATCCGATTTTTGCTTTTTTGCGTAGAACCGACCGCGCAGATCGGACTTTGCTTTCTCGTCGGTGATCTCGCCGACGTCTTTGCACTCGAGCTTCACTTGCGGACAAGCATCGACCGAGCCGGCTGTTGCGCTCGGGGTGATGCCGGTCGACATGCCATCTGGCATGTGCGTGATTTCGCTTTGCGCTTTTGCTTCGGCCTCAGCCTTCGCCTTCGCATCGGACTCCGCTTTCTCGCGAACTTGCTGCTCTTTGGCCTTTGCGCGATCGAGATTGCGCGTTTCCGTTTGTCGAACCTTATCGGCTTCGGCTTGCGCGACTTCTGCCTTCTTTTTCGCGGCGAGATAATCACGTTGAGCTTGATCGACTCTCTCAGGTCGTCCCTGATTTTTTGCTCGTTCGAGTACATCGCGAGCATCGCCGCCATTGGATTGCGCGAGGGTCGCTCCCGCAAGTGCCTGGCTCCGCTCTTCTGGCGTCTTCGCCTCGCGAGCCCGCTTCAAAGCCTCGGCTTCCGCCGCGCGCATCTGTGTGACTTGCTTTTTCGCTTCGGTCACTTCGGCTGCCGTCGGCGCTGCGGCTGGTTGAGGCGGAGTTTTTTCGTCCTCGCGCACGGGAGGAAGCCGATCGTTTTTATGATCGAGAGCAGACTTATAAGCTTGCGCGGTTCTCGCCGTTTGAGCTGCGGCTAGCTGCTTGGGCGCCTGTACGCGTGCGAGATCGAACTCGGATTGCGCAACTTTCAAAGCTTCTTTTGCGCGCGTGACCCGCGCTTCGGCCGTTTTGTAGCCCGAGTTGAAAAGGCGACCGATTAAGCCGTAACGGTTTGCTTCGACTTGCGCCATTTCGAGTTCGCGCCGTGCTTCCATCAAACGCTGCTCTTCGCGCGTAAAGCGCATGCCGTTAATGCCTTCTTCAGCACTTGCGGAAGGCAAAAATCGCTCGAGTAGAGACGCATAGGATTTAAGATTTGAACTCGCATCCGTGAAGAGCCCATTCTTTTCAGAAGCGGGCATCTCCGCCAGCTCTCGCAGGATCTCGCGAATCCCTTGGAGATACGCTTCGCGGCTCGCCGCCGGAAGATCCATTATCTCCTCATAGGTCATCAGCCGCGGGAGCGGTTGATCCTCCATGCCGGCCATAGCCGGCGACGAGAGGAGGGCAAAGCTGAGGAGGAGCGCGAAAATCTTCATGGCTTAACCCAGTTATCGGTTTTTTCCCCTAGGGAGATGAGCCTTTTTGAGACTCGTCTCATTTTGAGCCGTTCCAGATTCTCGATCAGCCGTTTTCGATGAAGCGCCTGACTTTGGCCTCAAGCTCGTCTCAAAAACATCCGATTTTTAGTTTACATGACGTCACAACCAATGCGATTCGGGCGAAAAATTTTAAGACCGTTGCTCGCCACTGGCGTTGCGATTTTCTTCTCTTCCGTGACATGGGCCGAGCCTTCCCTTTCACAAGACGATGAGAGCCGAGTGCTGAATTACGAAGAGTTGATGCGACTTTCCGATCAAGATCAGCTCAACTACGTCATGACTCTCCAGGACCTGCTGATTGAGGTCAGCGTCCTTGAGCATTCAATGGGCGGTCGTCTCGTCGCCGACCAGGCATCGCCTCAACCTTTTCTCGCTTTTCTCTCGAAGGTCATCAACCAAGCCGCGGCCGCGGACGACACTTATCACCAAGAGAATTGGGAAGGCGTGGAAATTCCCGTTGCGAAGTTGAATTCGCGGGGCGACCTCAGCGCGAGCGGCAGCTGGTTTGTACGTGACGAAAAACTCTGCACGAAAAACGCAGGTCACGTTTTGATCAGCTATGAACGCCCCAACGGTGCAGGTTCAGGGACTCGCTGCGTATCCACGGCTTCTTTCAAAGCGCTCGCCGCCAAACCTGAAGTTCACAATCGTTGGAAAGTAAAACTGGGAACGGAATCGCAAACCGTATGGAAGAATTCGCCAGACTACGCAGCTCCGCAGACTCCGCAAGCTGCAAATGCCTCGCAGGAGCCACTCGATGGAGCGGCCAAAATAAAAGACGCGAAGGAGTTCAAAGGAAAAGACGGCAAGATCATGTCTTGTATCTCGCGCGATCAAAAAGGATCGCGCTCTTACCAAGACGCTCTTCGCAAGTATCACGCCTTGAAAAACAACCAGTGCATCTACGCCGGGTTCCTTTCTGATTACTATCGTAAGTCGACGCAAACGGAGCGTGCTTCCGGAGATATTCGCGGCGCGAATTGTGTGCGTCGCAACTCCGCAAGCATTGGGCCGATGATCGTAAAATGCCAAAATTCGAGCGAAATTCTGTGCAATCCCCTGCTGTTCGGAATCAGTAGCGAAGTTTCGCCAACGGAAGCAAATGGTCGCTGCGTCCCTCGCGGCGCCGGAGCAACGGTGGCATGCAACAAAAAATTCATGGCGGAGGAAGGCGTATCAAAGTCGAATGCGCCTGCCGCAAATCCGGCACAAGCCCAAGTGGTTCCAAGTGGCGCAAACGGAGCGCCAGGCGCTAACGGTGGCCCGCCGAGAAACGGCGCGACTGGTCTCTCAGGGCTCGTTCGCTCGGATTTCGCGGATCCTACGGGTAGATCAGATGCCTTTTCATCTGCGCATCTTCATCGATCCGAAGAGGCGCGCGC
>SYLX01000213.1 GCA_005808505.1 Bdellovibrionales bacterium
GTCGTGCTCGCATAATCGCGAGACGGTCGTGCTCGCGAGAGTTAGTGAGAGTGCGTGGAGGTTTCGACTTTTTCGCCAGCCTTTGGGGGGAGCAGGAACGTCCATGGCTTCTTGCGGAACTTTCGTCCAACCGCAAATAGGAATAAACGGACCCATCCGCTGCGCACACGTTTTGCGCGAACCGCGACAAACAGAGCGAGAGCGGTACTCACGCCGAAGTTGAACATCCCGATCAGCACCACGCCCAAAGCCGGGGGCACGATCAGCTTCCAATTCAGCGTGGAAGGATCCACCGACATGAGTCCGATCGTAAGCTGCGCCGATGAAATCGTGACGTGACGAATATCGATCGGAAGTCCCGTGAGGATTCCGACGATGGGCGCGAACGCGAGGAGAAATCCGATAGAGACGTTACCGCCAATGCCTGAGGCGTTTCGCAAAAGCCACGCGCCAATCTTCTTACAGCGCTCCTCACCCAAGAAGTCGTTGAGAGTTCGGTGATGCGCGATCGCTTCTGGGAGCTGGCGGTAAATCACCAAGTTTTGCAACCATCCGGCACAAAGGCTCGAGAACCACAAGAGAACGCCGGCGATGGAGGCGTAAAGTAAGCTCGGAGTTTCCCAGGGATGCAAACTATGAATCACCTTTTGGGCGTAGGCAGGAGAAAGCGGACCACTCCCGGTGATCGCCTTATAGATCCAGGAGACAATGAAGACTCCGGGCATCGCAAAACCGACGTTCCCGACGGCTGCGATAAATTGCGAGCGGGTGATGCGCGTGACTTCTTCTACGAACTCTTCAAGTTTCTCGCGGCTCATGCGTGAACTCAAACGCTCGGCGAGCGCCGCGGCGGTCATCGAAGGTTGCTTCGTGGCGAGTGAAGCGCCCGTAAAATGCATGAGCATGAAGGTCGTGCTGTAGTTGATGCCGGAGAAGAGCCCTTCGAAGAACACAGGAAGTTTTAGCGACGAGATCATGAACTTCAAGAAAGTGGATGGAACCATCCACAGTCCACCACCGCCGCCGGAGCGAAGCATCGCCCAGTACTCTGAACGAGTTCGCGTGATGTAGTGCTCGCCGGTCTCGCCCGCGTGTTCAACTAACTTACGCGCAAAGATGTCGAAGTTCATTTTCAAAAGTAAGCCGACGGAACGTCGATGGCTACGCACCCGCACCGTATCCACGAGCAAGTCTCTTGCGAGCTGCGATCGCTCTGACATTCCCGTTTCACGGCTCGCGATCTTCAACAGGAGTTCCAGGCGGGACATGAGGCCGGCGAGTGTCTCAAGGCGGTAAAGCAGCGCGAGAGACACTCCGCTCGTCTCAATACCACGGTATGCAAGGTCAACGCTCGCGCGGCACCAGGCGAGATAACGTAGGGCTTCGGTGATTCGCTCGGATTTGTTGTCGCCGGTCATCGACTTCACTAATTCTAAGAAAGCCGAGCCAGCTTCGGGCATCTCACGAAGCCGAGGACGTAGCTCAGGCGTTAGCGCGAGCGCCGCGATCTGAATCGAAATATTGGCTAGCGCTTCGTCGACGGAAGCCATGAGCGAAACGCGAACGGCCTCCATCGTTTCATCGGACCACTTCAACGTTGCGATTAGTTTTTCCCAGTCATCGAACGGCATGGCCTCGAGCCATTCGACGTCATCGTCGTTGAAGACGACTTCGACCGAGTATGAAAGTTCCGCAGGTCGCGGGACCGGAGGAAAGAATTTGTTCGATAGGCGGCGAAAGATCTCGGAAAAGAAGCCGCTCTGCTCGGTGAGTTCCGTTTGCGCGAAGAGTGCCGAAGCGTCGGATCGCGAGAGAAGCGAAGCTACGATTTTTGAGAACTCTTCACGTCGCTGTTCGTGCCGCTCCAAAAGTTGGAGCAAGAATCTCATGCGTGCAAGCGATGCGCGTCGAGAGCTTCCTTCAGGGAGAGAAAGTTTAGGACCACGAAGCCAGACGACGAGGCGAGCGAGCCACAAGATACGGTCTTGCATAGGCGCGGCGGACTCGGCCAAAGCAAAGATCGTCGTCAGATCTTTGTTAGGGTCACCTAGGCGAAGCCATTCGCGAAGACGTCGTGATAAGGCTTTTCCGGGAACTTTTCTTCGTGGACTTTGTGTCGCTGTCATTGCCGAAAATCATAGTGAAGGAAGACGTCTACGTCACTAACGCTGGAGCAAAACTCGCTCAAAGATCAGGACTTTGTTTTTTTGTTCGCGATTTTTCGGAATCGAGGTAGCGGCGCATGATCTTTCGGGCCGCGCGTAAATCCTCCGGATCGTAGTCCGTGAGTGCTTTTTCTTTCCTCTGATAGTGATAAGTGAACCGCGAAGTGAGGTAAACGGATTTTAAACGGGACTTCGGGTGCTCGGTTAAAGCGGTAAGCCAATTCTCAAGAGTGACAGGTTCATAAAACATCGAAGGATCAAAGACCCAAAGCGTACGTTCTTTTCCGTCGTCGACGACGATTACGGGAGCTACGTGGAAACCCCAAACAACGCCGCCGTTTTCAGCTTTGTCATTGGCGACCCGGAACGATCCGTGCGCAAAAACTTTCGCCGTTAGCACGCGCTTTTTTTCGAGCTGAAAAGACATTTCGTGCGCACGCGCGTAGCAACCGTCTTCGGGGAAGCCGAAGGGAATGTCCGCTCGCGAAGTGAGTTGCTGGAAGAGCTTCAAAGCATACTCATCGTTGACGACCGTAAGCTCCAGAGGCTTACCACGGAAGTCCTTAGTTTTGAGTCGGCCTAATGGCTTTTCCCCCGCGGCTCTCGTGTTCGCATCCAGCTTGCAACGACAATCACCTAAGGTTGAGTTGAGGGCCCTAGCTTTTTGTCGAGCGGCTTCTTGAGAATTGGATTTCGATACTGATTTGGGTGTGGTTTGTTCCAGATCCGTTTGTTGATCGTTGGCTAGCGCACGCATGGATCCAAAAACCGCGGCCAGAGTCACCGCCAAGAAAGAATTTAAGATCAATCGCGCCGTAGTCCGCATACAGATCTTATCGGCGGCCGGAGGCGCAATCTTTTGGCTGAGCCCGGCTCATTTAAAGCAAATGAACCGCGTCGACGTCGACGTTGATTTTAACCGCCGGGGCGACCCAATCTTGATTTTCGACAAGCTGACGGCAGAAAGCCCCGAGAGCCGCCGCATCTGGTCCTTTGACGAGGAGTTGCCAGCGATGTTGATTCCGGATCTTCGCCATCGGCGCTTGGGCTGGTCCGAGAATCTCGATAGGCGCATAAGCTGGATTGCGCGACTGCAAGGTTTGCGCTCGCGTGCGCAACTGCTTGGCGGTCTTCTTGACCTTCTCAAGATCGAGACCCTGAACGCGGAAGTTCACGAGCCGCCAGTAGGGCGGGTAAGACAACGCCTCGCGGAATCCGAGTTCAAACGCAGCATACGCTTCGTAGTCATGTGCAACGGTGTAGGTGATGCTTGGGTGATCAGGATTATAAGTTTGAATCAATACGCGACCAGCACCCTCATTGAGGTGGCGACCCGATCGGCCAGCCACCTGCGTAAGGAGCTGGAAGCTTCGTTCGGAGGCACGTAAATCCGGAAGGTTGAAACCAACATCTGCAAGCACAAGCCCCACGAGTGTAAGGCCGGGGAAGTCGAGACCTTTCGCGATCATCTGCGTCCCGACCAAGATATCGACTTCCCGATTCTCAACTTCTTTGATCATGCGCTCGAGATCTTCACGAGTACCGATCTCGTCGCGATCCATGCGGGCGATGCGAGCCTCAGGGAAAAGCCTTGCGAGATCTTTTTCGATCGTCTCTGTTCCGAGGCCAATTGGTTTCGGTTCACCATCGGGACAATCCGTACATTGCTCGGTCATCGTCTCGTGGTAATCGCAGTAATGACAAAGGAGATGGCTGCGCCCATGAAGCGTTAACTTCACCGCGCAATTAGGACACTCGGGTACGTAACCGCAGTCAGGGCACACGACAGCTTGCGCGATGCCTCGACGGTTGAGGAAGAGCGCGGCTTGTTCTTTCTTCTCAAGAGTTTCGGTAATGGCTTGGTAGAGCGGTTCTGTGAGCCAAAAAGGCAGATCCGACTCTCCTTTTTGTCTCCGGAGATCTTTGACTTCGCGAAGATCGACGACTTCGATCGACGGGAGAGCTCGATCGGCAACGCGCGCTTTGAGTTGGTGAAGTTTGTAACGACCACTTTGAGCATTGTGCCAAGTTTCGAGGCTCGGCGTGGCGGAGCCCAAGATCACTGGGCAGTTGCTGTACTTCGCGAGCATCACCGCGGCATCGCGAGCGTGATACTTCAGCTTCTCATCTTGCTTGAAGCTCGACTCGTGTTCCTCGTCGATGACGATCATCCCGAGATTCGGAAGTGGGCAAAATAAAGCCGAGCGAGCTCCGATGAGGATTTGTTTTTTACCTTCCATCATCGCCCACCACTGCGTTGTCTTCTCGCGCGGGGTGAGATGCGAGTGAATCACGGCGACCGCGTCACCGAGACGACGCGCGAACCTTTCGATGAGCTGGGGAGTGAGCGAGATTTCGGGAACCAAAACGATTCCCTGGCGTCCAGCTTTAACCACGTCTTCCAGGAGTCGCATATAGATTTCGGTTTTACCCGATCCAGTTACGCCGTGAACGAGGTGAACGTTGAAGCCTGACGAGCTTTCAATGTCGCCGATGACTCGCGCTTGTTCCTCGGTGAGCTCTGGACGTTGATCCGCCATGAGGGTCGGTGTCACCGGCGCCTTGTTTGACTTCCGGAGTTTTTCTTTCTTTTCGAGTGGAGGAAAAGCCATCTCCGTGACGTTTCCGATCGGATGCGCGTAGTACCGTGCAAGCCACTCGAGCCACTGCAAGAAAGACTCATGCAAAACGGGTCGAGACTCATCGAGGCTTATGATGTTCTTTAGCTCGAACTTTCCATCGGGGAGTGTCGGGCCAAGGAGTATTCCGGAAACCGTTCGTCTTCCCAGCGGAACGCAAACAGATGTTCCGCGCTTTAAGCGGGGATCAGCGCGCATCTCGGCCGAGACAGCGTAGGTTAACGCTGTCGGGAGCGGAGCTTCGACGGCAACTTTCCAGTAGGCGTTCGCAGGTTCCGCTTTCTCGCTCGAATCAACGGCGAGCGAAGAAAAACTCATCGGAACCTCGAGTAGAACTCCCTCACTTGGGTGAGATCAGGAAGACGCGCGGCCTTCGCGACAGCAGGCGTAACTTGGTTCGGATCCAACTGAGAACCAACTTGCGACGCAGGGATCTGCTTTACGGACACAACGCGAATTTGAACGGAGTTGTCGCCCCAGCTCACCGTGCGTTCGCGAGGAAATCGCAAATTCGCCGCGTAAGCCGAGTGGCGCTCGGCAACGACTTCCGCGTCGGTTGCAAAGCGGAGACGGCGAAGCGTAAACGAATCTTGTTCAATCCACGCTTGCGCATTCAACTTGCCTTCAGCTGGCGACGGCTCGCCGAAGATCCAAGTGACGACACCTGCAGTGCGCCCCAATCGGATGTACGGATCAGGCGTGTATTTGATTTGCTCGATTTTCGTTACGCGCGGTTTTTCGCGAAGAGCCTGCGGCGGAAGAATTCGAGATTTGACGAGTGAACCAAGGAAGGTGCGGCCTGAGCGGGCGTGAAAAAAGCCTTCAAGGAACTCGCCCGTCACCGGAAGAGTGCGAGTAGCTCCCGTCAAATCACCAGATGTTCTTTTGCCGTCGCGATAAATGGCGTCGTAACGAATTGGGTCCGCTCCGGCTTTCGGAGCTGAAACCGAGAGACGCATGTTTTCGCCGTTTTCGACGATCCAGCGTTCGCGCAAGATGACGGGTTCCGTACTCGTGCGAAACTGCACGTCCTGCTCGATCACGTAGTAACCTTTACCGTGATTGCGAGCGAGACGACTTACGATCGTTTGCGACTGAGGAATGTAAGCTTGCGCAACGGAGGCAGTCACAGTCGTCAAAGCGGCCGCGAGCGTGAAGATGAATTTTTTTTGGGAGAGCAAAACTTCAATTAGGCGCATCTGGAACTCCGGACTTTTCTAGAGTGATCCACGACCTGATGCGCCCATCTCTCTCGTCGGTGCGACTGAAAAGGTTTCGCGAGCATCAAATCGTTTGCGCGAGCCTCCTCAGGTATTCGCGCAGACTTTGACTAAGCTCAGGATGATCCAGGGCGACTTCGATATTCGCCTGCAGGAATCCAAGCTTGTCTCCGGCATCGTAGCGGCGAGACTGGAAGCTACTTGCTAGCAGCCCTTGGCTCTTCGCCAGCTGCAACATAGCGTCTGTCAGCTGGATCTCGCCGTTTTTGCCGGGTTTGGTTTCCTCAAGATACTGGAAAATCTCGGCGCTGAAAACATATCTTCCCGGGAGAGCCCAGCGGCTTTGGGTCTGGCCCTTAGACGGCTTCTCGATGACATTGCGCACACGAATCGTTCCGTCCGCATTTTTGTCGCCCTCGACGATCCCGTATTTGTGAACTTCCGACTCTGGAACTTCCATCGCCGCCACTGTGGATAGACCTGTGGACGAGAATGATTTCGCCAAAGTTTCGGTTGTCGTTTCCTGATCGGCTTTGGAAATCATGATTTCGTCGCCGAGAAGAACGGCAAAAGGTTCGCGACCGACGATCGGGCGTCCGCAAAGAACGGCGTGACCGAGACCGAGTGGCTGTTTTTGGCGAATGCTGATGATGTTCGCCATCGAGCGAATTTTTTTGAGCGTCTCGACCATCTCGGTCTTGCCATCTTTCGCCAGCTTGTCTTCGAGCTCGTA
This sequence comes from Bdellovibrionales bacterium, assembly GCA_005808505.1. Classification (GTDB taxonomy): domain Bacteria; phylum Bdellovibrionota; class Bdellovibrionia; order Bdellovibrionales; family JAMPXM01; genus SYLX01. Next base: position 6,758 of record SYLX01000213.1, read on the forward strand.
GCTCACGTCAAAGAAGTCGTCGATCGCCGTTTTCTGTCGACCCGCGATCAGGATAATATCTTCGATTCCGGCGCGAACGGCTTCTTCCACGATGTAAAGGATGCTGGGACGATCCACGATCGGAAGCATCTCTTTAGGCACCGTTTTGGTTGCCGGTAAGAATCGCGTACCGAGACCGGCTGCGGGGATAATCGCCTTCTTAACTTTCATGGGAAGCTCCGCCAAAAACTGAAAACCGTTACTAAAATAAAATGAACGATGAAAACAGGATTCGGGCTGCCGAGCGAAACGATGTTCGCACGCAGCTCCCGCGTTTAAAAACGCATCAGCTAAGTAGCCACAGAATTTCAGTATCTGGCAAGGCGGACGATTTCGTTAGAGGTGCTTGTGATCATATTTAAACGGGTGAGGAAGGAGACTTGTCTCACCCCGAGACAACACTCGATCCCAAATCAAAATTTTGCCTAGCGAAAGGCCTCCTGACAGAAGATTCGATCAAATTGAACCGATACATCATTGACGCATGCTAGAATGAAGCAAGCACTCAGTCATGGTGTTGGAGTTCCCGAAATGATCAAGAGTCGCAAAGCTTTGGCTTGGAAACTCAGTTCCCTCGCGATGGGCGCATTTGCCATCGTTTCGTTTCAGAACTGCACGCAACCCGCGCAAGTCGACACCTCGAGCACCGACGATAAAACCGACTTCGCTTACGAGGCCAAGCTCGATCAAGTGGCGTACATGTCTTGCCCGAAGCTCAAGCCGGCTGAGGGAATCGATCCTGACACTGATTCTTACTTCAGCTTCCGCGCGGGTGCTTACAAAGACGAAGGTTTGGCTATTAAGGATAGCTTCTTTCAACTTCATTCGAAGAAAACTCCCGAGCGCATCGCCGACACTCTTTCAAGAAGTAAGGCGAATAAATCAACTGTTCTGCAACTCGCTATTCGTAAAACGGGCGATTTAGATTCCGTCATCTCCGTTACGGGCGCTGCTAAACAAGCACGCGATTTCTCCAACCTGCTTCGCGAACTTGGAACGATGGAGATGAGCACGCATCTCGTGTACACCGGTTTGGATTATGAAAACGCCATGTTGACCGGAAAAAAAGTTCGCTTCGTTCGTGATGAAACACGCGCGGGTGCCCGCATGGAGGGAAGCCTCTACTTCGGGGAAGCGGAATCGATCGCCGCCGATGTTCGCAATAACTATCTCGGTTCAGGTACGGCAATCCTCGCGCTCACATTCTTTCAGCCGGCCGAGGGTGGAACGCGCACGACGGATGTTCGTTCGCCTTACACGATCTGGCCCGAGAAATACCGTCGCGATCCAGGGACCGCGTACGGAATGGGCTACAACTTAGGATTCAAAAAACCAGATGGAGCCGTAGGTTTGATGGATCGTGATCCCGCGACGGGTGCGTTGAGGACTCCTGCGAGAGAGCTTGAGGCTTATCCCACTGCGTGGATGATCAGTGTCGCGGAAAAAAACCTTCTCGTTCCCGGGGACAAAACCGGAATTCGTCCGTGGGTCTGCAAGCCTGAGTGGCGCTTTAAGATCATTCGGCCAGAAGACACCACCGCCGCAGGTTGCACGCGGACGCACGACCCTGAGGTTCTTACTGAGGATCAAAAAAGAGTCCGGTTTAGTATCCGCACAGAAGATTTTTACATCGATTGGACCAATAGGTGCATCATTCCCAAAAAAGGTGATCGTGGATGTTACGGCAACTTGAAGTACGTCGAGTACAATCCTGCCTCGGCTGAAGGTTGCGATAAGAACTCAAACGATCAAACGAACTCGAACAAGAGTCGTGTCTGCGTAGCATGGGCTAGTATTTGCGCTCGTCAGTGAGCGCTGTTTGACTTCTTCCTTCCATTTGCAGTCTCATCATTCCTTGAGCGTGGCGATTTTCGCGTCGCCTCGAGGATTTCGTCCATGTCCATGTCTGTGTCTATGGGTGGCGCATGAGAAAGCACGTACTTCATCAGCTCGTCTTATTCACTCTAACTATTGCGATCCTGATCTCGGTGTATGAATCGCGAGCGCAGGTTTTCATCGGTCCGGCTTCCGCCGCGTTGGGTGCGGGCGGACGCGCCGCTGTTGATCCTGGCGAAGCTAGCTTTTTGAACCCAGCCGCCGTGGCTTTGATTCAGCGCTACCACGTCTCGGGATTTTTCGGGATCGGGAAGCGTTCGGACGAAGGCGAGTTCACCGAGTGGGGAGCGTTGATCGCGGATGGAATGCCCGACACGCTTTTCCCGGGTGCCGTTTCTTTTGTGCGTCGGCGAGTGGATCTCGCGGGCGGCGGAGGGGATACGCAAACCGACATTCAACTCTCGGCTGCCGGATTGATCGGTAAGCGCTTCGCATTTGGTTTGAGCGGGCACCGCCTGACGAATCAGCTCTTGGTTCGCGACGTCGGCTCCGAGTACACGCAGTACAACATGGGACTCGGCGTGCTCTTCGTAGCCAACGCGAACATCGGGCTTGCGGCCACGATCCAAGATCTGCTTCCCGGTGACAGTGCCGTTCCGGATGCTGTCCGTCTCCGTCCGACATACGGGTTGGGACTCAACTTTATTTACGAGAAATTTTTCCGCGTTCGACTTGATCTTTCTCGTCCAGACGCAAACAATCCTGAGCGGCGCATTAATGTTTCGGCCGGCATCGAGTCGGTCTTTGCGGACATGCTCGTGGTGCGGTTAGGTTCGTTCTGGCGGGAATCGGCGGATCAGACCTACGTTACGGCGGGTTTGGGCTATAAGGGTCCGCGCCTTAGTCTCGATTACTCCTTCCAAAAGGACACTCGGAATGCGGATAATCAGAGGCATCTCATTGACTTGTGGATACCGCTTTGATAGACGCGGTGTTTCTGTATTCAAAAGACCCAGGGGGAAATCATGGCTTCCAAAACAATGCGGACCGAAACCGTTCGTGAGCGCAAGGTTGCAAGACGCGGTAGAAAGCGTAAAGCAGCTCTTCGTACGAAAGGTTCGACGAAGTCAGCAAAGTCGCTTTTCGGCGATAAGTAAGTATTAGCGATTTTGCGCCTTCATGGCTCAATGAATAAAAAAGCCGACCCTATGGCCGGCTTTTTTATTTGTCTTTGATCGTTGTCTTATTGATTCCGACTCTCAACGAGCTGTCAAAGTCCGGGCGCTTTTGCGGATTCTGGATTCGGGCTTTGCCCGAGTTGGCGACGTAGCTCAGCCGGCGCGTTCTGCGCATCTCCCTTCAGACTAAATTGGAAAGACTTTCGGACGAGCGCGGTTTGGCGATCGGGCGCGAACTTCCATGCTCTGAACGTTTTCAAAGCGGCCGAATCCATTAAGGCTGAACCCGACGCTCGTTCGAGTTGGACTTCGCTCACGATCCCGTTTGCTTCTACTTTGCCGACAACGACGGCCAGGCCCTCATGACCGCGAAGGCGGTCTTGTTGCGGATAAGCAGGCAGCGGATTGCCAGGAAGAGGGCGACGAAGGCTAGCTTCGACAATTGGAGAGCCCTGGAGGCCCGCAAAAGCTCCGGAGCCTTGGCCGTTGCCGGCGCCCGTTCCGGTACCAGCAGAACTCTTTCCTGCGCCGTTAGCGGGCTGATCGATGTTCGAAGGTGCGCTTGCGCCCGAAATTGTTCCACTGGCTGGGCTTGCTGTCATCGGCTCAGGCTTTGAAGCCGCGTTCGTGGCCGCAGCTCCGCTTGCGCTCGCTGCTGCCAAAGGGGCCGCGGCTGTTTCAGCCTCCGGTTCGCTGTCGACGACTGACGGCGAGAGCATTTCCGGTTCAGGTTCGCTTCGCTTCTCAGACTCTTCGTTGAGCTCTTCGCGATAAGCTTCTTCCTGAGTGGGTGCGTTTGACGGGATCCACTCCGGATTGTCCTCCGTTTGGGGAGCCGAGCTTGTCTCAATAGGGGGAAGCTCTTCGCTAGTCTCAACGATCGGCTGCGGAGCCGGCTTCGGCTTCGCGACTTTTGCGACAGGCTTCTTCACGGGCTTCGGTTTCGCAACCGGCTCAGGTTTGGGCTGCGGAGGAGCCTCGACGACTTTCTCTACCGGCTTTTGGGGTTCAGGTTGTGGATCGGGTTTAGCCTCAACTTTGGGTTCGACCTTCGCTTCAACTTTGGCTTCTGTTTTAAATTCCGGTTTGTTTTCTATCGTCGCAGCGACCGGAATGGCTTGCTCGTCATCCGCGTTTGCCAACAAGGGTTGTTTAGGTTCGCCCGATTCGGTCGTTGTGGCCGATTCTGTTGCGCCCTCGTTAGGCGATGCACCTGCTGCTTCGAGGTCCACCACCATCGTATTCTCGCCTCCGTTTTCAGGAGCACCTTTGATGCCGGCTTCTTTCACGGTGGTGTCTTGAGACATCATCAACGAGGCAAGAAGGCTTGAATGGACAAGCAGCGAAAGCGCAATGAATCCGATCGACTTGGCTTTGGTGCGTGGGCTCATACTTTTACCTCTTCCAACGCGAAAAAAGAGAGCGAGACACTAGGAATGCTCGAGGTGTTTCAAACTTCGCGCCAGGCTCACAACGCGCTCTTCAAGGACTAGAATCATGAAGTGACGATTCTGAGCCTCATCACAAAGTGGTTTCGTGAAAGATTTTCTGATGTGTCTAAAACTCAGTCTGCGCCGATAAGAAAAAGCGTCGTTGTGCTTCGGGAAACGCATAGGTGAGTTCTCTCGCGACATCAAAAACGTTGAGGATACCACCGCGCCAGCGCCAGTTCTCTCGCTGATGAGTCACGGTCAAATCGACCGTTGTCCACGGAGGCAACTCCTTTAAAACATTGGATGGAGTTTCACGATCGAAGAACGAACTCCAATAAGTCAGGAGCGTTTCAATCTGCGTTTGGTGAAAGGTGCGCGCAATTTTTAAAGTCGCCTGATGCTTGGGGGAAAGGCGGAGCGGCTCGTTCAGCGTTTCGTTCTTCGCTTCGAGGAAGTTGTAGCCTGAGCCAAATGTCCATCGATCGAGGGAGTAGCTTACACCAGCTTCTACACCTTTCGCGGTTGCGCGACCGGAGTTCACCTTTGTGGTCGCCATCGCGCTGGCAGCTACCGTATCGAAGAGATCTTCGTAAGCTATATGGTAGGCGGCACCTTCTAATTTGAATTTGTTTGATAACAACGGCGGCTCAAGTTGGAATCCGATCTCGAAAGACTGAGATCGCTCCGGGAGAAGAGACTGGTTGCCTTTAAAGAAGCTTACGTCAGCAAAACGATCCGAGAGTGAGGGTGCGCGAAAGCCTTCCGCGTACGTGATCCACTGACGGCCAGTGCCCACGCTTCGTAAAACGCCTACTGCCTTGAGGAAATCTCCGGTTTCGGCGCGATAACGAATCGCGGGTTGAAGAGCGATGGATGGTGTTAATGAGATTTCAAACGTTTCGCCGATCTCGACGTCGTTTTGGTTCAGGCGTGAATCACCTAAATAGCTTGCGGCAAGGGTGTCCCACTTCACGTCAAAGAATGTGCGGCTAACCACGAAAGCGTCGAGCCCAACCTGCAGATCAGCGGCGAGCGAGGAGCGAGTTGCGACCGAAGTCGATTGAAAAGTCGTGTCGCGATCGAAGAGTCCCCACTGCCTGACATCCGCTAACCGAATGGAGAGTGAAACAGAATCCGCAACGTCGTTTTGCACTTCGACGGCAACGAGGGAGCCCGTGTTGTCGAAGGACGTAGCGTACGGAGCGTTGAGGGGACCAGGATTCTCTCCAACAGACTTTGCGAGGAGAAGTCGCGGACGAACTTGCACATTGTCGAGGCGAAGATCCCAAGCCGCATTTAGGCGGGCGGTCTCCATCGCACTGTTGTCACGATTGCCTTCGCCGAAGCCCGTGACCGAGCGATAAGGGTAACGACCGTTTCTTCTTTCGAAATATCCGGAGATGTGTCCAGGTGAGTCGCTGCTTCCGAAGGGAAGTGCTCCATACAAGCTCTCGTTTGCACGAGCTGCGTTGTTGTACAGGCTTCCGGAGGCCCGAAGAGTCGGGCGTTGCACACGCGCGACTCGGTGGTCAACAGCTCCCGCCATGGCCGAGGTTCCGTAAAAGGCCGAAGCGGGACCTTTGAAAAGACGAACGGATCCGATGCTCTCCTGCGGGATGAAGAGATCCGATGCGCCAATTCCATCAGCTAAGTTGAGGGGAACACCTTCGTAAAGTTTTAGAACTCGATCGGCGGCGGCAGAGCCGCGAATTGAGATTGTGGGTGATCCTGCCTCGCGCGCTTGTACGCCGGGAACGGAGTTGAAAATTTCCACGAGAGTTTTTTCATTTCGACTCTCGGTTTCGTTCGTGAGTTCTTGTGACGGCCAGAGTCCCGAGCGATCGCTGAACGCTTGAAGCGGCGTTGCTGAAATGACTTCAGTTGGTTGAGTCTCGATCGACTGGGAATAGGCGAGTTGTGAAGTTGCGAAGAGGATCGCGAAAGACGCGATCCTCACGGTGTAGGCACGGTTGCGAATCATGTCGCCTGGGATATCAGATCCGCAGGCACGGCGCCAGCGGCGATCGCTTTCGCCAGGCGCAAGTGATCGGGATGGCCAATGATGCGGCCAATTTCTTCCATCGACTTCGGATCAGGCGAGCCAAGTTTTTCTTTTTTGAGCGCCATCACGCGATTGTAGTTATCCGTTACGACTGCGCTATCGAGCGTTTTATCAACGAGGGCTTTCTCGATCGCGTCCATAGCGATGACGGGACTATCGGGCTCATTGCAGTAGAGGAGCACGTTGGCACCGGCTTGAATCGCCCGGACCGCGATCGTTGCTTTGTCGTAATTCAACGTGAGTGCTTTCATGTCGAGATCATCAGTGATGATCAAGTTGCGGAAACGGAAGCGCTCGCGCAAAAGCTGGCGCAAGAAGATCTCGCTTAAAGAGGCGGGCCACTCGGGATCGATCTTTGGGTACTTGATATGCGCGGCCATCACGAAATCGAGCCGGGCGCGAAATGCTTTTTTGAAGGGCTCAAGTTCGATTGTGTCGAGTTCTTCGAGCGACTTCTCTTCAATCGGTAAATGTAAGTGGCTATCGAGAAGTGTGTTCCCGTGCCCTGGGTAGTGTTTTGCACATGGAAGAATGTCGGCTTTGATGTAGCCGCGAACGAGGGCGGAGCCGAGTCGCGCAACGGCTTCGGGTGAAGTTGAGAGTGACCGATCGCCGATGACCGTGTTCTGCGGATTCGTGAACACATCGAGGCAAGGAGCAAAGTCGAGATTGATGCCAACGGCACGAAGCTCTTCACCCATTGCTTGTGCAAATCGGAAAGCAACCGATGTCGAATCGATTTTGCCGATGTGAGCAAGCGCGGGCCATTTTGTGAAAGGCGCTTTCAAACGGTGAACACGGCCGCCTTCCATGTCGATGCTGATGAAAAGCGGTGCTTTGTCAGCCATGCGGCTGCGGAGTCCTTGGATCTCGGCCGAAAGAGCGCGCACTTGTTCGGGACCTTCAACGTTGCGGCCCATATAGATAATGCCGCCAATATTATTCTTAACGATGAAGTCGGCCTCGTCTTTCGTGAGCGAGAGGCCTTGAATACCCATGATGATTTGTTGTCCGATTTGGTTCCGCACTGAACCCTCACTTCTCTGCAGATATTTTATTTGCCCGATGATTTTTCCGCCGATTTTTCTGGCGGTTGACCTTTGATCATGATGCCTTGTCCCTGCGGGACGCCTTGATGTTTCGGAGAAACATTTGGATCAATAGGCGGATTCGAATTGAGCTGCTTTTGTTTTTCTGGGCTCGCGGTTCCAGAGCCTTGCAGTGTATTTACGGAAGGCTGAGTCGCCGCAGGTGCTGAAGTCACAGCCTCCGCAGGTTTATCCACAGATCTGCGTGCAAGAGGGTTGTCGATCGCCCGCGGGACAGATCCAAAAACTTGAGCGATGGTTGCCGATGGGAACGACTGACCCGCCGTAGCTTCTTGTACGTTCGCGGCGAGTTCTGTCGCGACTTTTTGAATGGGTGAGCGCGTGGCAATCACTTCGCCTTTGTAAGTGACGAAGCTGATGAACTGCGAGTCCTTAAAAGTATTCAGAACTTTGTAAGTGTTCACGCCGACCACGGTTTCTTCTTTTTCGATGTAAGCTTCACCTGCGTGGAGGGCTGCGTCCTCTTCGGCGATCGCTTGATAAGAGTAGCGTGTGCCCTTTTTGATTCCTTCTTTTCCCTGCAACATCACGTACGCGAGAAATGAAGCAAGAAAACTCCCTTTCGGGATTTTACGAGACACATTTTGTTTGCGACCGCTATCCGTGATCACCGCGGTCATCATGTCAGTTTTAGGATTGAATTGAGCGTCGATCGTTTTCGTCTTGTCGCCGTTGAGTTCTGTGTACTGATAGGCGATCGGACGGAGAGTGGAAGTCGAACGAGCTTTGATGCTTTCGGTGACGCTCCCTCCACCCGCGCTGACTTTCAGGAACGAGGTCGAAGTGAACTCTTGTTTCTTCGGGTCGAATTCGTAGCGCTGAATCACGAAGCCGACGTGCACACCTTCGATCAGGACTTTTGAATAGCCTTCGAAGAGTATGTCCGCCGAAGCAGGCCGGGACCAAAGAAGAGCGAATGAAATGAAGCTTAAAAACGAAAGAGCGAAGTGTCTCATCATGAGACGGGACGAACGTCCCTCGAACACGACCATGGTCCACATCTCCTGGGTAGATGTCTGTGGTAGACGCCTAAAGCAGACGCAAGCTTACCTGCGAATGCAGCGGCTCAAGACCAGCGACTGGCAATTCCTTCTGCACAATCAGATCTCGAGACTTTACGAAGGATAACAGTGAAACCACAACGCGTCCACTTATGGTACGATTGAGAACACGCCACATCGTGCGAATCAGATCGAGCGGAGCTCATGGATCGGAACGCGAGTCAAAAACCATACGGATGGAAGACCATCTTGCTCAACGAGACGGGGCAGATGTCGATCTTCATCGCCTTGATCTTCCAAGTTCTGTTTGTGTTCTTCGCGATGGTCATCAACGTCGGCTTGCTTGTGCACGACAAAATCAATCTACAAAACGCCGTCGATCTTGGGGCGTATTACGCGGCTCAAAAACAAGCCGAAGTTTTAAACGAGATTGCCCACATCAATTATCAGATTCGCCAAGATTATAAGTTGCTCGCGTGGCGCTACCACGTGCTCGGAACTTTGGGGCGCCAGGGTTCAGGTAGTCCTACAGATCAAACGTTACCGCCGGCACGGAAGTCGAATGGCGGAGCACTGACTGATAAGGCTTGGAAAAATCCTGGATACCAGGGCAACCCGGAAGAAGAATATCCATCTGTTTGCGTTGCGAACGAAATGTGGGATGAGCTTACGGAACGTTCTCCAGAGGCGGAGAACTATTGTTTTCGACGATACAATCAACCCGTGCCAATGATCCCCGATGTCGAGGTCATTGCGGGCTTTGTTCCCAGCGTCCAAGAATCCGCTGGATTTTCAAAAGAAGCTCAACGGCAGCAGCAGTACAGCTGTCGAAACGCTGCAGTTCTCAACTGGGCATTCACCATGCAGATGATCTACGCGTACAAACTTTCCGTCGGTACGCGGAAAACGATCCTGTGGGAAATGCGTAAGAATCTGATCGCGAAAGACATTAAAGATCGGAAGAACGAGTCAGTTCGTGAGGGTGTGAAAAACACGATCTTAAAGAACCTAACTTTCGGAAACCGCCAAGGGTTCGATGAACAATCGTTTGATGTCATCAATGGACTTGCCGAAAATCAATGTAGTCAAGCCGATGGTGAATTCCTAATCCCCGAGATCCGCACGGCGCCGCTGCTCTTCTATACGTACTCGGATCCCGATTGCCAAAACTATCAAATGCGAGGCCAAGCTGCCGTTGAGGGCCTTGATCCCGGTGAACTGCAGAAATGGGACCCCACGGGGCTCATGCGAAATCTCGCTAAAGCTGAACCTGAGCCGACCAGTGCGTTTCACTCGTCCCTTGGTTTTGAGAAAAATCCGTGGTGCATGGCCTATATGGGTGTGAAGGCAAAAACGAGTACTTCGAAACCGTTCTCACCTTTCGGGGCACCTATCGAGCTCGAAGCACGCGCGTTCGCGCAACCCTTCGGAGGTCGCATCGGCCCATGGTATAAAGAAAGATGGTCACGATCTTCGCCGATGTCGGCGCAAGGTGATCGCCTCGATAAACTCACGACACCACGAATGCTCCCTGGTGGCGCGCTCGACGAATCCAAGAAGCTCGATCGCCTGCCGAACTATTCTCGATATCCCGGCGACGCTCTTGGCATCACCTCTGAGATCACGATGGGCGCTCAGCGACACATCTTCACGGGCTACGCGAGCGCGGGAAAAGGGAGCAAGCTCAAGCTCGCGTACTACACGAGTTTTGATAATATTCCGGAAGTCGGCGACTCACTGGCCTACAACAAACAGAATGGGCAACAGCTAAACCAATTCAAATTGCGCCAAGCCGAAATCTCTGCGGTCACACCGGATCTCTTTGATGCCACTTATTATTCGATCGATCCCGATGTTGCCCAAGCCTACGTTGCGGCAACGAATGGACCAGACCGTTTTCAAAACGTCCCGGCGCTCTTCGGTCGCAAGGTAAAGCAAATTCCCGATCTCGGCGGAAGAAACGATCAAGAGGAGCTCGCGAAGTTCAATACCCAAAGCCAAATCAAACTCTCCGTTCAAGATGGCGGCCTTGATCAAAGCATCATGGGGAAACTCTACTACGTCGTTAGACAATGGGAACATTTGTTGACCGCATGGGCTCCTCATCGAGCGATGAACTTCCAATTCCCTAACGAGCGCTTCGGTAAATGCGAGTCCCCCGCCAGCGAAAAGCTCGTGATTCCTGGCAAGTGCCACGTGGGCGGCCGTACGGGTTATTCCGTTCGTTTGATCTCTAGGGCGTACCTAATGTTTCAAAATTGGAAAATCGGTGGCGACGGTGAGGCTGAGGGCGGCATTCTCAATCCGCCCAAAGAGGATTTCTGAGTTCTAGGCGCCTAGAAAGTACACACCTGCCGAGGCAGCATACACCCTCGAAAAAATTCAGCTTTTCTCGATGTTCGTCCTAAGGCGGGCGTCCCCGAAACCCGATATGATTTAGGTATCCCCGGGGGAATTATGAAGTCGTTCGATCTTGGATCCCATTTCAAGTTCGCGTTCCCGCTTCTCACTTTTTTTTGTTTAGTATTCCTCGCCACCGATGCGAAGGCTCAGGCTACCTACGAGCAATGTAAAGAAGCCGAGCAAACGGCACTGAAAGCTTGCACAACGCAAGATATGCAAGCCGGCATGAACCCCCAGCAACAAATGGCTGGACAACAGCTCATGCAACAAGCCAATCAAGCCAACCAACAAGTTGGGCAAAACGGTGCGTCTCAGGGATCGCAATGCCAAAACCAGGCGGACCTTTCCAAAATTCTTTCTGGATTATCAGCTTTGAAGGGCGGAGCCTGCGTAACGACGATTGAAAACTGCACGAGCACTTGCGAGGAGTTTGCAAAGCAAGCTGAAGCCTCTCAAGACCAGAAGAAGAGATCTGAGGCCGGTCAAGCACGCAAAAAGATGAAGACGTGCGAAAGCATGAACCAAAATGCGGGTCAGGCTTTCGCGCAAGCAGCATCGCTCATGGCCGGCATGATGGCTAACCTCCAATGTGCTCAGAACTCGGCAACCCAACAAACCCCGGGCTCGCCGACGCCGGTGCAAGACTGTTCAAATCCTGAATACGCGAAAACAAATATTATTTGTATCTGCCAAAACGATCCAAAGAACGCCATGTGTTCAAAAGGTGAGTCCTTCCAAGGTGGAGTTCAAAGTTCAAGCGGATCTCTTGGTGCGAGCCTCCCTGGTTTCACTATGGACGACGATCTGGATTCAGACGGCACCATCGTAACTCCCAATGATGCGAAGCCGGATACGGCACGTGGTTCAAATGCTCCCGGCCAAGGCGGCGGTGGCGGAATGCCTGCTGGCGGTAGTGGCGGTGCACCTGCATTCCAAGGTGGCGGTGACGATGGCTTCGGTCGCAGCAACGTCGATAAAAACGTTATCACCGGGCAAGCCGGTGGCGGAGGCGGCGCCGGCGGAGGCGCAGGAGCCTTCAGCGGCGGCGGTGGGGGCGGAGGCGGCGGTGGCCGTGGATCCGCAGCTCGCGATGCGAGCGGTGCATTCGACTTGAGTAAGTATCTGCCAAAAGGAAAAACGCGCGGCCTAGCCGGTATGTCCGTCACGGCGAAAGACGGCATCACGGGTCCGATGGGTCCAACGATCTGGGAAAAAGTCAGCACTCAGTACCAGAATCAAAAAGGGCGTTTGATCCAAGATCGATAACGAACCTTGAGAAGGCAAAAAGCAGATTTGAACTGAGGAGAAGACTCATGAAGAACAAGTTGAACCTTCAAGCACCAGCCTTTCTTTTGGCTCTTCTCATTTCTCACCCGGGATTTGCGAATCAGACCACCGAGGGCGGTTACACGCCTCCGATAAATCAGGGTTCAATGGGTGGCGCCGCAAACTCCGCAAAAGAAGCCGGCAATAGCCAGGCGATTGCCCAAGCGGCTTCCGCCGCTATGTCAGGTATGCTTGCCACGCAGTGCGGTCCGCAGAATCCCACAGCATGTGTGATGTCTGGCCTAGCTGCCGCACAAGCCGCAATGTTAGGTGGAAATAAAGAGGACTCAGACCGTTCTGCCGACGCATTCTCTACGAGTGGAGCAGGCGCTAACACCTACAGAACGGGCGACTCATCGGCCTCGACGATCAGCGCCGATATCAAAAATAAACTCGCTCAAAAAGGAGCGAAGATTTCAGCCGATGGAAAGTCAATCACGCTTCCGGACGGAAAGACGGTTCCGCTTTCATCGGGGGCTTCGGAAGCTGGTTTGAGGGCCGCTGGATTCAGCGAAATGGATATCGCCGCAGGGCGCGCGGCGCTCGCGGATGCACAAGCTCAAGTGAAAGAGAAAATCAAAGCCTTCAAACCGGCTCTCGATGCAGGTGGTGGCGGCGGAGGCGGTGGTGGGGGCGGAGGCGGACGTGAGACCGGCGGTGGATCCGCAGGTGGTTACAAATTCACAATGCCGAAACAACGGGGAAAGCCCTCGCTCTCCGGCATGACGAAAAACCTCGGAAACGATAAGATTGGCGTTGCCGCAGATAATATCTTCGATATGGTCACGCGCCGTTATAAAGAGAGCGACGCTAAACAAACTTTCTTGAAGAACTAAACCGGCAGGATGATCTCGTGCGAAGCTTTCCGGGAGCTGCTCACTCGCGCTCCCGGGAGCACCACGCACCGATCGATTTCGGCAGCCGTTTCAACCCGAGCTCCGCGACCCAGCACCGCAAATCCCTCGACTTGAACTTTCGAATCTAGCTGCGCTTCGCCGTCTAAAAGCACCTTGGCACCTGTGCTGGTCGAAATCAATCGAGTGCCCGGATTCCAGAACCGAGAGCAGATCGTACGAAGCGTCTTAGCGTCTTCCGTGTTTTGCTCATAAAGAGTGAGTGCGCCTTCAGTTGCCTCGAGAAAGTCTTTTGGATTCCCCGTCTCAAACCAGGTAAACGATCCAACGCAAACTCGAACACGCTCACCTTTATCGATAGCGGCCTTCAAAGCATCGTAAAGAATATTGCTTTCGCCATCGGGCAGATACTCAAAGACGCGATCATTGAGGAGAAGAAGCCCGATGTAATGATACCCTGTCAGTTCAGGGCCGAACTGCGTGCGGTCTTTCCCAAAACCTTTAACGTCGCCGTTTGCATCGGTCCAAACGCCGCCAAATTGAATGCCGACGAGGGGATGAGGCATCACTAAGATCGTTGCGAGGTTCATTTCGCTTCTGTGTTGATCCACGAAGCGCTTCATTGTTCCGGCTTCGCGCGGGAGAATCACTTCATCGCCGTTTGAAACGAGGAAGTCTCCGCCGCCCTTAAGTAAGTTCTTTGCTTTCCAAATTCCGCCGCCACTTCCAAGAGGCGCACCCGCTTCGAACGAGAACGCGACATCGCACTTCGAATGCGGAATCCGCATCGCGATTTCTTCTATTTGTTCAGGTTTGTGGTGAGTATTGAAAACGATCGAATCAATACCGGCTTCTTCCATCAATGCGATCGGATAGTAGAGAAGCGGAATATTCAAAAAGGGGACCGCTGGTTTGGCGAACAGCTCGGTCACGGGACGAAGGCGAGTACCAAGACCCGCCGAAAGAATCATCGCTTTCACATTCCCGCCTTACGCGACTTCGAACTTATTTTCGAAGACGCCTTGATCGCTCAAGATATCGTAGAACACCTTGTATGAATCAAACGTCGTGAGGCTTGTCTTCACTCTTTGAAGTGTCGGTGCAATGTACTTTAAATACCGAACGTCACTGCGCAAATTGTAGAAACTTGAGAAGCTTCCGCAAGCCTTAAAGCACCGTTGGATCGTTTGGATCTCGTAGATACGCATGAACTTCTCGAGCGAGATGTCTTCGAGTGGATGCGAGGCTTTGATTTCGCGACGTCGATCAAGGTAGTAACCAATGAGCTCGCGCGCGATGGGCTCATCCATGTTGACGTACGAGTCGCGAAGAAGACTGACGAGGTCGTACTGGATCGGGCCCAGACGTGCATCTTGGAAGTCGATGATCCGCGCTTTCCCGAACTTCAGCATTACGTTGCGAGAGTGGTAATCACGATGAGCGATGTATTTGGGCTCAGCGTGGAGGGTTTCGCAGATCTTCATGAAGACTTTTTCGAGTTCGCGCTTCTCGATTTCGGAGAGCTTGATCCCGCAAAGCTTGATCATTAAATGATCGCGTCCGTAGTTGAGTTCCCAAAGGAGTTTCTCAACATCGAATTCCATTTTGAAGGCCGTGCAGTCCGTGCGATCAAACGTCGACGGGTAATGCATCTTGATCAGCTCATCGATGGCTTGGCGATAAAAGGGCACAGCTTGCTGTTGGCTCTGGTTCTCCCAAAACTTGCGCTCGAGAGTGAGATCACCGAGATCCTCTTGCAAAAGCAGACCTTTGTCTGGTGCCTTCGCGATGATCTGCGGAACAGCAACACCGTGCTTAGCGAAGTGATCGCGAACGCTCAAGAAAGGGTAGCTGCCGTCGTCTTTGAAGGGTTCCCACGACATGAGAACCCAGGACTCTTGTTCAGCTACCACACGGTAGTAGCGACGTGCCGATGCATCGCCCGCAAGTTGAAAGATCTCGTAACCAGTTTTGCCGATGGCGGTATTCAGGAACGAGTCTAGCTCCTGGCGCGCCTCATCTGTAATTGGAGTCATATAAAAAGGCTCGCAAAGACAAACGAGA
>SYLX01000214.1 GCA_005808505.1 Bdellovibrionales bacterium
CACCGAGAATGCCGCCTATTACAAGCGGCTGATCGAGCACCTACGTGAGGAGAGCGGTCACGAAAAGCTTGCGCTCGCCGATTTAAAACGCGCTGGCGGCGAGATTGAAGCCTATCCTGAACTCGGAATGACTCGTGCTCTTTGGGAACCTCAGTTCTACAAAGTTCAAAAAAATCCAGGCGCCCTTCTTGGCTACATCTTGGCTTTAGAGATGATCGCGGTGAATGGGTATCCGCCCCTCATGGAGAAGCTCACGAAACTTTACGGCCGCGAAGCGGTGAACTTCATCCGCGTGCATGCGGAAGAGGATCCTGATCACGTAGACAAAGCAATCGCACAGATTGAATCGCTGCCCGATGCTGAACGCATGGAGGTTAAGAAAAACTTTGAACAGACGTGCGCGGTGCTTTTGCACCTCGTGGCCGACATCGTCAGCGAATCGGCTGCACGTGAGAAGCCCCATCAAACACGGATCCCGAACCTTCGGCGCTCAGCGTAGAGACAAAGCCGATCGGTGTGCCGGTCTCGTTAAAAAGCGGTGCCGCATAGCGAATCCGAATGCGGAACTTGCGGTGCCGCGGATGCCGAATCTCGGTAATTTCGTGGGCAGGAAGATCAACGGGTTTGACGACGGTGCTTGTAAACAAATCGGCAATGAGCTCATTCATGCGGGCTTCGATTTCGCCCGGGCGACGGAAGAGGTCCTGCATCGAGTGCGAAACTAAGGTGAGCAGGTCATAGGAACACATTTGTAAAAAAGCGACGTTTCGGTAGACTTGAGTCGCTGTTCCGTCCGCATTGAACAAATAAACTTCAATGACGTCGCCATCGTGAATTTCCGAGAAGAGACTGTCGTCAACTTTTGCGCCAAGCCTTCTCAAAAAACTTGAGAGTTGGGCTTTTTCGAGGTCGAGAAGGCTCATGCCGCGCGATTGGCTCACGAGTTGATCGTGAAATGGCGAGTGCTCTTGGAGTGTCGCAAGCCAGCTCTCCAATTGATGGAGGTAAGTCTGCTGAGTTTCTAGAGTTGCGCCCGCAGCGTGGCCGAGCGAAACGCCGTTGAAAAGCTCAAGTCGGAGCCCCGACTTTTCCCAATGAGTACAGATTGCCTGGAGGACATCAGTTAAGCGCGCCAGTTCAGATTTAACCAGAACGGGTTTAGTCAATTTTGGGTCTTGAAGAACGTCAGTCAAACTCATATGAATGCCGAATATAGCAGAGTCACCAGATCACTTCGATCTTGCCGTTGAAAACAGGCGTTATCGCAGGTTTGACCGGAAATTTCTACCAAGATGATGATGGCGGATTCCGGCGAAGGAGAGCCTTTGGACGACTGCGCTCAGCACGATCTGCGCCAGCGGTTAATACAAGAAATCATGCAGATTGCGGGAAGAATCGAAAAATCTCGAGATTTTGGCAGCGGGATCGCTGGGGCCGCGTTGCGCGAAAATTTTCAATCGCGCGCGCTCGAGCTTCCGATCGAGAAGCTCGAGTCCATTCGCGATGGTATGAAACAAATCGCCAATCAGGCCTATGAAGAACTCGCCTGGCGAGCTTGGATGTGAAGCCCGGTGCCTTATATCACGCCCAGCTCAATCAATGCAGGAGGCGCTTGTTCTGGGGTCCTAACACGGGCCACGGGACCTGATTCTCTGATTGGTTCTTCGGGGCGTACTTATTGCCATCAAGATCTTCTTCATCATCAATCTCGATGGTCTCCGAAATGTAGCTCGGGCTTAAGTGAACGATGTGCCATCGGCGGTTCTTGAATCCCAGCGACGCGAGAAAAACATCGCCAAGCTGCAGGTAGTGACTGAGGACCTGCGGCAGGACCACGGGGCTGTACTCAATGTCTTCATAGAGATCCCGGAACATAAGGCTTCGGTCACTGAGCGCGACGACTTCAACCATGGCCGTGTCGGCGGAGTCATAGTTTTGAAGAAGGATGTCGATCTCGTCGGGAGCTAGATCACCGTAGAGATCGTTGATCCAACGATTGAGCTCGAGATCACGGAGTTCTTCGTTCCCATAATCGTGTTGTTCAAGAATCGGTTTGTAGTGCTTTTTGGAATCGGCCATCGGATTGCCTCCTGTTTCGGAGAGCATGATTCTGCATTTTTGAGTCTCAGCTCACGAGGGTCTAAAGAACTCTACGCGAATTCGAACATCCGGCATCCGGATTTCAAGCCAAGTTCAGCGAGCCACATTCCACCAAAGATCATTTGCCAGGGCGTTCATGCGGATTAGACGCCAAAGTTTCGCGTCGTAGTGGGTGTTCGAAGGGAGGGGTGGCAAAATCCTCGCGGGCTGGTGGAATTCTTCTTCAGTTGAATGGTAGCAAACGATTGGCAGGCTCAATAATTTTTGGATACGCGGGTCCTGGTCGCCGAGGACCTTAACGTTAACGAGGAGTAACTCGATCTCGTCGGGAAGGACGGCTCTCAAACAACTCGCGATCGTGCCGCTACCGACAGGAACCCAAACCCGTCGAATCGGTGCGCGAGTTTTGGCTAGGATTTCTTCCCAACATCGCGCAAGGACGGTGCGGAAGCGCTCCCGAAACGCCTCGTGTGCAAAACCCAGTGGAATATGATTAGAAGCCGATTCGCGGGCGTATTGCTGAGCTTGTTCTTCAGCGACGTTGAGGGTTTTGACGATCTTCACTTCGGCGCCAGCATTCGCAGCGATTGCGGTGAAAGGATGAGGGCATCCTGGTAACAGAGCGGTTTTGTCTTCTTCGGCGAAGATGCGGCATTCAACCCCAAGTTCGCGGCAGGCAAGAGCAAGTGCAACCTGGGCGAATCCCGCAAATGGACTCGCGTAAACAAACCGGCGATCACCACCCGCGATGCGATCTTCCAGGAAGGGCACGCAAGCGCGCTGCTTCGTTCCGCCAGGAAGAAGATCATCTCGCAAGACGATCAGGCTTCCTTGGTCTAGGTCCACACGAGAGACTTGAGTTGGGTAAATTCGAGGCTCCTTCATGCTTGCAAGGTTAGGAGCTATCTAAAACGTTGCGAACTGACGGGGCCTAAGGAGATTGATACGAAATGGTAGGATCGAATCTAGCTAGGTCTCAAAGACGTTGACCCGATCAAGTCCCATGATACCTTTTTTGAAATGCGCTTATGGATGAACCTTCTTTTACTCTTTTCGTTTTCGGTCGCGACTGCGACTGGATCGATTGGTTCATCTGCTTTCGCTGAATTATCGGCTTGTGGCCCGCTAACAGAGGCGCGCGCCGTTCAAGACTTCGACTTGCAAGAAGGTGCTTCGGCGCAGCAGGTTTCAAATTTTAAGTTCTTAGAGAATGCGGAACTCAGCTCAGTTCAAGTTGGGCAATTGCAAAACATGCAGTTAAGTGAAGCCGTCGACCACGAAGGCTCTGATGCTTGTCCGATTGATTGTCATTGTCCCGCTCATTTCGCTTGCAGTGGGCATTTCACCCTTTTTGTCCCGCGTGCGCATCCAGCTTCCACGAGTCAGCCCGAAGATGCGGTAAAGTATCCACGTCTCCACTCTCGCGTTACTCCAAGTCCTTATCTCGAAGGTCCTTTTCAGCCGCCGAAAGTTTAATCGCCGTTTCATTGAAGCTAGCGAATAAAACTTAGGAGGTCTCTTTGCTCAACGCTTTCATTCGCGCCAGCTTGCGACATCGACTCTTCGTCATCGCACTTGCGGCGTTAGTCATTGTCTACGGGGCAATCACGCTCCGGTCTCTTACGATCGACGTTTTTCCCGACCTAACAAAACCCACGGTCACTATCGTCACTGAGGGCCATGGTCGAGCCCCGGAAGAAGTCGAAACTCTCATTACGCTTCCGATCGAAAATGCCGTGAACGGTTTGCCGGGTCTTGAACGGTTGCGATCAACTTCGGGGATCGGCCTCTCCATCATCTATTTAGAATTTAGCTGGACTACAGATTTGTACCGGAGCCGTCAGCTCGTGGCCGAAAAGCTTCAGCTCGCACGGGAGAGGATGCCAACCGACGCTCAGCCCGTCATGGCGCCCATTGCGAGTTTGATGGGGCAGATCCAGCAGATTGCGCTCTCAACCGAAAGCGAAGAGATAAGTCCGCTCGAGCTCCGCACGCTTGCGGAATGGACGATTCGTCCACGCCTCATGTCGATTCCCGGGGTGGCACAGGTCATTTCAATCGGCGGAGGATTGAAGCAATACCAAATCCTCGTTTCCGCCGAGAAGATGAACAGCCGTCAAATCACGATCGAGCAGCTCGATAAGACGCTCGAAAAAATCAGCCGCAATACGACGGGTGGTTTTCTCGAAAAGGGCGCGCAGGAACTTTTAGTCAGAAACATCGGCGCGGTAGCATCCATCGACGACATTCGCAATACGGTCGTTGGTCTTCATTTTGGTCGTCCCGTTTTTGTGCGTGACATCGCACAAGTCGAAGAAGGGCCGAGAACGAAGCGAGGTGACGGGAGCTACCAAGGTAAGCCCGCTGTCATCATGACGATCCAAAAACAACCGGGCGCAGATACCGTGGCCATCACGCGCGCCGTGGAAGCCGCGATCGAAGATTTAAAGGGCGGATTTCCTAAAGGAGTTGTCGTCAACACGGACGTCTTTAAACAGGCGAACTTCATCGAAGCGGCGATTTCGGGAATTCTCGGTAAGCTCAAATTCGGAACGGTTTTAGTTTTCGTTGTTTTGCTCGTCTTCCTCGCGAATTTGCGCATGAGCGCGGTCACGTTAACGGCGATTCCGCTTTCATTTTTCGTGACGTTCATTGTCTTTCGGCACTTTGGCTTGACGGTGAACACGATGACGCTCGGCGGACTCGCGATCGCGATCGGAGAGCTCGTCGACGATTCGATCGTTGATGTTGAAAACATCCACCGACGGCTTGTGGAAAACGCCCGTTTGCGGGATCGTAAATCGGTTCTCCGAGTGGTTTTCGAGGCATCATCTGAGGTTCGAAACTCAATTGTTCTTGCAACTTTGATCATCGCTCTCGTCTTCTTGCCGCTCTTTAACTTAACGGGGCTAGAAGGGCGACTCTTTACGCCCTTGGCGATTGCTTATCTTTCGGCTCTAGGAGCTTCGCTCTTGGTTTCGTTGACGGTCACGCCAGTCCTTTGCTCACTTCTTTTATCGAAACCCAAAGAGAACGAAGGTGACACGCGCTTTGTACGGACGTTGAAAACCTTGGATCTTTGGGCGCTCAAGAGAGTCATCGAGAAACCTAGACTCGTGATCGCGGCAACGGTGGCGGCGCTTCTTGGGGCGCTCGCCCTTGTGCCGTTGATGGGGCGGGATTTTCTTCCGCAGTTCAATGAAGGTACCGCAATGATCGCGATCTTCTCGCCGCCAGGCGTGTCCCTAACGGAGTCAGGCCGCATTGGCCTGGAAGCTGAGAAGGCGATCTTGCTGGTGCCTGAAGTCAAGTCTGTTTCACGAAGAACGGGACGGGCCGAACAAGATGAACACGCGATGGGCGTTAACGTTTCGGAGATCGACGTCGACTTCAAACCCAATTCGCGCCGCAGTCGTGAAGAAATTCTCGGAGACATTCGCAGCAAGTTAAGTGAACTCAAAGGAGTCGGCGTCAACGTCGGGCAACCGATTTCTCACCTGATTGATCATACTCTCTCGGGAGTCAGCGCGCAGATCGCGATCAAAGTGTTTGGTCCTGATCTCGAGACCCTTCGCGCGAAGGCGGCAGAGGTGAAGACAGCCTTGGTGGACACGAAAGGCTTGGTCGACTTGCGAGTTGAGCAACAAGCGCTTATCCCACAGCTCAAGATTCACGTGATGCGAGACGAAGCCGCGAAGTTCGGCCTAAGCACCGGCGAAGTTTCGGAGCTTCTGGAGTCAGCCTTCAATGGGCACATCGTCGGCCAGGTTCTTGAAGAGCAGAAGTTCTTCGATCTCTTTCACCGCTTTGATGATGCGTCTCGTTTGAACATGGAGAAGATGGGCCAGACAGTCATCAAAACGATGCCCACCGGCCAAAAAGTGAGGCTCGCTGAAGTCGCTGACATCTACGAAACTCAAGGGCCTAACGAGATCAGTCGTGAAGACGGTCAACGTCGCATCATCATTTCGGCAAACGCCTCAGGGCGTGATCTGGGAAGCATCATCACCGAAGTGCAGGCAAAGATTCGCGAAAAAGTTCAGCTGCCGGAAGGATACTATCTCGTTTACTCAGGTCAGTTCCAAGCCCAAGAAGAAGCAACGAAAAAGATCGCGCTCTTCGGCTGCCTTTCGCTCATCGGTATTGGTTTGATTTTGTTTGCGCACTTCAAGTCGTTGAGGATCGTGGCGCAAGTGATGCTGACGATTCCTTTCGCGTTTATCGGCGGAATTGTTCTTTTGTTCCTCACGGATCGATCCATCACGGTCGCAAGCCTCGTGGGTTTCATCACTCTTTGCGGCATCGCCTCGCGAAACGGGATCATGATGATTTCACACTACCTTCACCTGATGAAGTACGAAGGGGAGACATTCAGCAAAGAGATGGTGATCCGAGGTTCGTTGGAACGACTCGTACCTGTTTTGATGACAGCTACCGTCGCAGCGCTTGCGCTCTTGCCTCTTGTTTTCGCCAAAGGCCAACCCGGAAGCGAAATTCTGCATCCCGTGGCCGTCGTTATCGTCGGCGGTCTTATTAGCTCAACTTTGTTAGATCTACTCGTGACTCCCACGATCTTCCTTCGGTTCGGAAGAAAAGCCGCCGAGAAGGCCATCCGTGAGGAGCAAGATCCACTTTCAGAAGGAGAAACTCATGCTTAAAACTATTTTCGTCTCTGCAACTTTGACTTTCGCTCTCTCAAGTCTCGTCTCCAGCAACGCGTCGGCGCATGAGGGGCACGATCACGGACCTGCCCAGGTGCAAGCTCCTAAGGGGGGAATCATCCGTTCCCTGGAGACCGTCCATCTCGAACTCCTGAATCGCGGAAAAACAATTTCGGTTTACATTTACGATTTGAATCTCAAACCGGAAGACGTGAAAAAGTTCCCGGTGTCGGCAACGGTCACGCTCCCGAAGAAAAAGCCCCAGTCACTTGCTTTGGCGGAAAAAGGAGATCATTGGGAGGCCGAGTTCGACGCGAAAGGTGCCCATCGTTATAATTTCGAACTCTCAATCAAGCAAGGCGGCCACAACGACAAGGTCAACTTCACGGTGGAGCCTAAAAGATGAAACGAAGAATATCTTGGCGAAGACTTCTTTCACTTAGCACGATTGGAGTTGTCTGCATTTCGGCTCAAGCCCTCGCGCAAACGAAAGTTCAAGTTCGATTTGAAGACCTCAAGTCCCTTGTTGAATCGAAAAACGCTCTCGTTCAAGCGAAGGCTAAAGAACTCCAGGCCGCGGCGATCCGCGAGAACTCGTTGGGGCGATCTTTTCTGCCCTCGGCGGAAATCTTCGCTGGGCAGGAGCTTTTTGCAAAAGGTCCTCTCTCAGCCCGAGCACAACCCGTGTTCGGTGCGGAAGTTCGAATGAACCTCTACAACGGTGGGCGCGACCAGCTCGAAGATCAAAGATCAAAACTCATTCGCGAGAGAAAAAGGTTTGAGGGTGAGCGCGTTTCGGCC
The DNA here is from genome assembly GCA_005808505.1 of Bdellovibrionales bacterium. Lineage (GTDB taxonomy): Bacteria > Bdellovibrionota > Bdellovibrionia > Bdellovibrionales > JAMPXM01 > SYLX01. The sequence goes on from SYLX01000214.1 coordinate 7,563, forward strand.
GAGGAACTCGGGAAAGCACGCGAAGCTTACTGGAATGCGATTTACCTTCGAGAACTCATCGGGCTTCTAGAGGAGGCAAGGAAGAACAACGTTGAGAATTTACGAGCCGCCGAACGCCGAATTCGCGGAGGAGTTGCCACCGAATCAGATCGCGTCGAGTTCGAAATGCAAGAAATCGATCTCAAGCGAGAACGCGAAAAATCAGAACTGGAGCGAAACAATCAACTTCGTGTCCTTCGAGTTGTGCTCGGATTAGAAGGCGACGGAGACGTCGAGCTAAGAGGCGATTTAACCCATGAGCACGATTGGGAGACTTCGATCGCCCACACCGAAACGGATCACGCTTTTTTGGTCAAACCGGCCGAACTTCACGCCCAAGAGGCTGAAACCGCGGCAACAGCCCGCCGGCGCTCTTGGCGGCCGCGTATTGATGCGTTTGCAGGATTTCATCAGTTCAATCAGCGCGAGGAGCCTGAGTTTACGGAAGCACGCGATCGGCAAGAAAGTGTTCTTGGCTTTCGGCTCTCGATGAACTTTTCCGATCAAATCGGCGGCAATCGTGAGGCCTCGTCGCTCTCGATGGAGGCAAACTCTGCGCGTGAAGAAGCCCGTTACGCACATCAGGAAGTAGAGGCGCATCTTCACGGCGAAATCGCGGAACTTCGATTGCTCCACAATCAAGTTCACGAAGCCGATGAGAACATCAAACGCGCCGAGCGCTACTACCGTTTGACTCGGTCCGAGTACGACCGTGGCGTGAAGAACTCGCCCGATATGCTCGGCGCTACCGAAAAGCTCGTCGCGATGAGGAAAAAGCGACTTGAAATTGTTCGCGAGTTTCAAGTTTCTAAGTCTCACGTTCTCTCAAAGATCGGTCGTTAGAGTGTCTAAGTATTCGAGTTAAGAAATTGGAGAAGCTGGGACCGGACGTGCTCCATGAATTTCTTGATTCTGAGGGGCACGTCCTTTTGATTCGGCATCACAAAGTGCGCCGGAACACTGTCAAAGTACCAATCTTTTAAAACGGGAAGAAGTTTGCCTTCCCGAACCGCTTCGCTCGCGATGAACGGCGGTAGTACGGCAAGCCCAGCACCTTGAATTGCAAGATCCCGTAGAACAAAAAAGCTATTGCTCACGAAGACGGGCTGTAGTTTCGCTCGTCTTTGTTCTCCGTTCCCTTTGAGTCGAATCGAAGTGCCGTCCGATGTGAACGCGAGATAAGGAATCGACGTAAGTTCATTAGGTGAGGTGACGGCTCCGTACTTCGCTCGTAATTCCGGGGAGAGGTAGGCCGTTAACTGAAAAATCCCGATCCGTTTTTGCAACAGCGTGCTGTCGTGCAGTTTTCCGATTCGCAGCGCAAGGTCAAAAGATTCACGTACGAGATCGACTCTCTGGTTACCGACGTGAACATCTAGTTCTACCTTCGGGTACATCGCAAGAAACGAATGGCAGATCCGGCCCATGAGCTGAGTGCCGATGTCATCGGGGACCGAAACGCGAATGCGACCTGCGACTTCTTCCGCATCACTTGAGAGCCGATCGAGAGCATCTTCAAGACTGTTGAGATGCGACAAGACGTTCTGGGTGAGCTCACGACCCAAGGGAGTTAGCTGCAGGCTCCGGGTCGTGCGGAAAATCAACTGAGCACCAAGCTCTTCTTCTAGCGAAGCAAGCTGTCGGCTCACGCGCGATTTCGGTTGCCTAAGCTGTTGGGCCGCTTTGGTGATGCTTCCGGATAGGACAATGGTCCGGAAGATTTGCAGTCGATTCAGATCGATACGGCGAGAGGGCATCTCATTCTCCCTTAGAACGATTGTTGCGAATTAAGCAACACAGTAACTCATTATCGGCATCTAGTAGGACAATGTAAACCCACCGAAGATAAGGATGTCGCTCACGAAAATCCTCGTGGCGATAAGGAGAAAACAGATGAAGTCTTCCATCTCGATGCTGACGGCAGTTTTGGCAACAACGGCACTCAGCGCTTCGGTTGCACTTGCCGAAGCGAAGTATGTATCAGGCAGCTATCAGCTGGACCCGGCGCACTCGAAAGTTGGCTTCGGAGTCACCCATCTCATGATCTCGACGGTGGAAGGCAAATTTAATCAGAGCGAAGGTCAAATCGACTTAGATGAAAAGTTTGAGAAGTCGAAAGTAAAAGCATCCGTCGACATGGCTTCGATCGACACGGGTAACGGCAAACGCGATGAGCATCTGAGGAGTCCGGACTTCTTTGAAATCGCAAAATACCCGAAAATGACTTTTGAGAGCACGTCGATCACGGGAACACCGGAAAGTTTTAAACTCACGGGGAACTTAACGATCAAGGGCATCACGAAGAAAGTTGTCTTTGACGGAACTTACCGCGGCAGTGCGGCCGATGGATACGGAAACCAAAAGGCCGCGTTCGAAGCGAAGACGAAGATCAACCGTAA